>JBIIOE010000034.1:0-30191 GCA_044337105.1 Bdellovibrionota bacterium
CACTCTGTTCGAAACTCTGCTGGCGGCATCTTCAGCTTGGTTTTGATCCTACGATGAGTGAAGTAGTTTAGTTGATAGTAGATCTCCTCTAAGAGCTCGGAGTACGTGTTGAATCTCTCAAAGTCTCCAAACTCAACCTTAAAGCGTCCGAAGAAGGACTCCTGTCAACCCCCCCCTTTTTCTTAACAACCATTCTTCAATCAGTCGCTACCAAAAATCCGCTACTTGCAAGACACTATCGATAGGTGTTCAAATTTGGCACTAAAAATTCAGCCCAGGGACTACAAGGCGAAGCCGGCTCAGTGTAAAAAGGTACGGGCTTCTTATTCTACTAAAAGGATTAAAGAAAGATGGCACAGGACCAGTGGATTTTGGATAAGGTCCGAAATTTCGGGATTTCAGCACATATCGACTCCGGAAAGACGACGCTCTCTGAGCGTATTCTGTTCTATACCGGACGAATTCACACCATTCGCGAAGTTCGCGGTAAAGATGGTGTTGGCGCCACTATGGATTCGATGGATCTAGAGCGCGAAAAAGGCATCACCATCCAGTCTGCTGCGACGTTCGGGAGCTGGAAGGATATCTCTTTTAACTTAATCGACACCCCGGGGCATGTTGACTTTACCGTAGAAGTAGAGCGCTCCCTCCGAGTGCTCGATGGCGCGATTCTCGTTCTCTGCGGTGTTGCTGGTGTTCAATCCCAATCTATCACCGTTGACCGTCAGATGAAGCGTTACAGCGTTCCTCGACTTGCGTTTGTAAACAAGCTCGACAGAGCTGGCGCAAATCCGTTCCGAGTTATGGAAGGATTGCGTGAGAAGCTCAGACTCAATGCGGTGATGTTGCAGATCCCTATTGGAATCGAGGATTCTCTCGCAGGAGTTGTTGACCTCGTTACCATGAAAGCGTTCTTAAATGAGGGCGCAAACGGCGAAAACGTCATCGAGACAGAGATTCCAGCGGACCTTCAGGCTCAAGCGCAAGAGTATCGTGAGGAGCTTATCGCTCGATTGGCTGATGTTGATGATGCGATTGCCGAGAAGTACCTCATGGAAGAGGTGCCAACCGTTGACGAAATCAAGGCAGCTGTTCGTAAGGCGACAATAGCGCTGAAGTTTGTTCCTGTATTCTGCGGATCGGCCTTTAAGAACCGTGGCGTGCAGAAGTTACTTGATGGAATCGCCGATTACCTTCCAAACCCTGGTGAAAAGGAGAATATCGGTCTCGATATCGACAACAACGAGCAGAGGATTGTGCTAGCGACAGATCCAGCCAAGCCGCTCGTTGCCTATGCCTTTAAGTTGGATGACGGACGGTATGGCCAACTTACGTACATGCGCGTGTACCAAGGAACCATGAAGAAAGGTGATTTTATCACCAACATCACCAACCAAAAGAAGGTGAAGATCCCTCGCATGGTTCGTATGCATGCGAGTGAGATGGTAGACATTCAGGAAGCTTCGGCAGGTGACATTGTTGCTCTCTTCGGTGTGGACTGTGCTTCTGGTGATACGTTCACCGATGCAACGGTTAACATTGCGATGACTTCCATGTTCGTTCCTGATCCTGTCATCTCGCTGGCAGTCGCCCCTAAGTCGAAGGAAGCAACTACAAACTTCTCAAAGGCACTTCAGAAGTTCCGTAAAGAAGACCCAACATTCAGGGTTTCTCGAGACGAGGAATCGAACGAGATGATCATCTCTGGTATGGGCGAGCTCCACTTGGAGATCTACATCGAGCGTATGAAGCGCGAATTCGGATGTGAGGTAGTCGCTGGTAAGCCACAGGTGGCATACCGAGAGACGATCTCACGTGCTACGGATTTCGATTACACTCATAAGAAGCAAACTGGTGGATCGGGTCAATTTGCGAAGATACTGGGAACTATCGAGCCAACAGAAGCTGGTGAAGATGGTGAGAGAAAGTCCTACGAGTTCGTTGACGAAGTTGTTGGCGGTCGTATCCCTAAGGAGTTTATCCCTGCGGTCGACGACGGATTCCGAGAGCAAATGGTGAAGGGGCCTCTCATTGGCTTCCCAATCATGAACCTCAAGGTAACGCTCAAGGATGGACAGTCTCACGATGTAGATTCATCGTACATGGCGTTCAAGATCGCTGGTATGGCGGCTCTTCGTGAAGTGTACATGAAGGCGGCGCCAATTGCGCTCGAGCCAATAATGAAACTCGAAGTGAACGCTCCTGAGGAGTATCAGGGCGCGGTCATGGGTGGAATCAATCAACGCCGAGGAGTAATTCAGGGCAGTCAAAATGCAGAGGGTAACACCACTATTGTGGCTGAAGTTCCTCTGACTGAAATGTTCGGTTATTCGACGGACCTTCGATCCTCAACACAGGGTAAGGGCGAGTTCACGATGGAATTCTCTCGGTACGCCCCTGTTCCTCGTAACGTGCAAGATGAATTGCACAAGCAGTATCTGGAGAAGCGAGCAGCGGAGTCAAAAGGGTAATTCCTAGCTGTCTCTGTGGGCCCCTTCGGAAAGCTTCCTTGATCAGGGAGTTTATTCCGAAGGGGTTTTCTATTTTGCGTGCACTTTATGCGGCTCGCCCTGGAAGTATTGAACCAATTGACTTCCTTGCTCCTCGTCTCAGGAGCCTTACCCCCACTACTTCTCTCAGAGACGGTGAGCAAAACCCTCCTCTCTCTCTCTCTCCCAGGACACTTCTCAACCCGACAAATCTGGCTCCACGGTTATGAGGAGGGTCCCCTGGGTGTCAGTCGTGCATCTAGCCTGTCGTTATCCGTACGTTATGGAAGTGTCATGCACCAGATAGGGGGCAGAGTAAGACACCTTTTATAGTCATCCTGTCCCTTTCGGGTGAGAGAAACGAAACGAAAGCCTGAAGCGGGGAGAGTAGTGCGGTAGAGCCGATAATTCAAACGGTGGGTACTTATTCCCCAGTGCTGTTCACTCGAGAGAGGCTCTTCCAAGACCGACTATTTCAATCCGCAGCCATGCATACAGAGGCCGAGAGTTTCAGTGTCGAGCTATCTCGTTACAATAATGCGGCAATAAAGTTGCATAGCACGGACGTGTAACTATAATCCGAGTACGTATTCAGGAGATCATGATGAAGAAACACGAGGAAGAGAGTGAGGCCAACGAGCGCGCAGCTTTAGAGGCGCGGATAGAAGAGTGTCGAGCAGAGATACGGAGGCGGCTCATCGCCCTTGTGGAGCATCCGGAGATTCCTGAGGTCTTCAAGAACAGCAGAGTAGTAGTGGAGTTAGTGCGATGAATATCAACGAAGTAGTAACACAGGTAAAGGCGCTAGGTAATCCAGAGATGACCCAGGATTTCGCAGAGCAGTCCTTCGGTCGATTGCTCTGCATAGAGCAGGCTCTTGGTTTGCCAAGCGATCGGAAAGCCAAAGTATCCGACCGGCTGGAGGCAGTATTGGTTGCGGTTGCGGCGCTCGAAGAGCTGCATGCGACGCCAATCAAGGCAGGGGCCTCCTTGGTAGATCTCAGGCTCTACCACAAGCAACAGGCAGAGGTCATCGAGAAGTTGGAGGCGCTTCAACACGCGTGTTCTGATAGCGCTGCTGGTAGTGCAGTAACCTCTTTGAAGCTCCTTAAAAAATTACAAGGGGGGACGAATGAGGCTTTAAAAGAGTGGGCGCAGAAGACAAATGAGGTTGTAAGCGAGTGGGTGCAGGAGGCGGACAAGAGGCTCGGCGCGATACCGATAGCTCAGATAGTGGCTAGTGATCCAAAGCTTTCGAGTGAGATTGAGATCATCGAGATTGCGCGAGAGGGCACACCGATATCGCTCTTGCGACTCAAGAGTTACCCCGCGATGGCATTTCCGATCTGGGCGATCTCCGATGATCGGGCCGGTACGCGAGGGAGGATCTTGATTCGTATCGCCGGGCTCGATGCTCCGGAAGACGCAAGCTCTGTAGAAAAGGAAGGGCCGACTGATATTGTGAAGACCTTCGGTTCTGTATGTGCATGTTGCTCGGACAGAATCTCGGGTAAATCACCCTTCGTTGTCAGTCACCCGGGTCATTTCGACAAGGAAGCCCTCGAGAAATGGCGAGCCTCTCCTGATGGCGTTGCGGATCGGGAATGGCGGGATGCTCGAAGGAAGGAGTTCGTGGTGGCGCTTAAAGAGGCATGTGACACGTACGGGATTACAACCATCGCATCACGTAAGGCGCAGTACTGGGTCGAGGAATTCCCCGGAGAGTTGGAGGGAATAGCGGTAGAGGATGCGGGACAGCCAGATGTCATTTACTTTAAACACCTTGGGGAGGGGAGGGATGTGCGATTTTCCGCGGGGGGCGTGTTCAAACTTAAAGAATAGTGAGTGCAACGAGAGGAGGAGGAATCATTGAAAAGTGCTTTCTTCCCTCTCGCGGCCCTCGCCGAAATTTTTGTAGAAATTCCCACTATGCGTGCACGACATGCCGTCGGCATGCCTACGCAAGCGAGGCAAAGCTCGCCACCCAGTCAGGCCGATCCTCTATCCGATTGGTGATAGCTGTTGTAGTACGAATTCCAGCCACCCCAGGACTCAAACTCACGAGCATCCTTGTGTAGCCTGTTAATGCGTTTGAACCACTCGGCGTGGGCATCCTGTGTAGGCTCCAGAAAATCGAAGAGTATTGCGTGACACAGTTCGTGGTGGATGAGCGCGGGTAGCCACCGCACGGCGTCAGGATGGGACATCTCGCGTGCTATATGAATTGTGCGAGTACCGTACTCTATGTACCCGAGCGTATCCCGTAGTGTGCTACTCCCCTCCTTTGTTCTCATAGGACGATCGCGCCATACTATCTTGTAGTCGTCAACGTCCGGGCGGTTGGGGAAGTGCTGGCGGCGCAAACGATAATTTTTCAAGAAGCTTTAGAAATTCTTCTTTACGAGCAGCTTTACATCGCTTCCTTAGGCAGGGAGCTTTACCTCTGTGGCGAGTTACGGTACTCCACACACTATGGATATCAAGGATCTCCCTGCACCCTCATTCCCCGACCGCGAGAGCTACCTTTCGTATTGCTTAGCTGTCGCGGACAAAATGCGCCGAGATATCGAGGTCCCGGCGTTCGACCTGCACCGAAAGGCTATCGCTGCTGGCGGTGACATGGTCATCCCTACGAGCTGGGGCGGAGTGCATATTCTTTCGTACCAGCATCCGGAGGTGGAGAAATTCTTGGTCGTCGATCAGGGATGCTTTCTCGCCTTCGAGAAGCACGCCGAGAAGATCGAGACCCTCTTCGGCGAGGAGGGATGTGGAGTGCTCGTATATCGGTGCGAGGAGAGCGATCAACTTAAGGCCGAAATGATTGAACCCGGATGGACTCGTACCCTTCGACCGGGACAGGAGCACACCATCATAGCGCTCTCGAACCTTCTGGTGCGTGAGAGATCTATCGATCCGAAAGGAATGGATCAGGATCTGATCTTCATCTTTATGCCTACGGAAGCGAAATAAAACCACCCCTGAACTGCGTTAGTCTGTTAAGCTACAGTGATTGAGGATAACGAGGCGCAGTGGAGAGTCCCTCCCTGAGTCGCGTTGCCACGCAACCTTTTGCGATCTGCGCAAAGGGTAGGGTCAATTCCGTATGATCATAGAACACAATATCTCTCATTGCCTCCAACCGACCAATTTCACTTGTGGCCATGCTTCCCTCAGCATGATCCTTTCGCACTTTGGACAACACGTCTCGCCAGAGTCGCTGATGCCGGAGATTACGGCGTTTAGGGATCAGAACGGGGATGTGTGTGGAACTCTCACCCCCTGGATATGCTCCTGGGCCCTCGAGAACGGTTTTGCGGTAGAGCTGTATTGCTCTGATTCCGAGCTGCTCGATCTCTCGTGGGCGTCCCTCGACTCAAAAGACATGATCGAACGGATGAGGCTCGCCAGAGAGACGCGCACCCTTGCATCCTTGAATCAGGCAAGCGTCCACAAATACTTCGATTCCTACATCGAGTTCATCGAACGTGGCGGACTGTTGTCTATCTCGCCGTACATATCGAGTGAGCTCATTGACAACCTCCTGTCTCGCGCCCCAATACTTGCCACGTTCGCATACAGCGCGCTTTACGGAATTGGTCGAACGAGAAGCGTAGGGCTCCGCGAATCCGTGCCTGATGACTTGAAAGGTACTACGACCACGCACGCTGCCGTGATTTTCGGTCGAACCGAAGGGGGAGATTACCGTATAGCAGACCCATATATTCCAGCGCGGTTTCATGTCGCGCCTCGCGATGCGGTGGTTGCTGCTATTGCGGCGGCCAGCTACTTATGTGAGAGCCAGATCGCTCTGGTATATCCCGCTATGTCGGAAGGGTAAAATCAGCGCCGGTTTCGGACAATCAGTATGTGATGGACAACGAATCTCCGAAAAACATACTATGAGCAGGCATCCGAAGGATGCGTAGCGCGATGTCCGGCTAGCTTGGATTGGTGGAGGATAAAGTGGGGAAACTAACGATAAAGAGGGCTCTACTGAGACTCGTAGTGCTCATTTCGGTAGTGCTACCGTTCTTGCCTTTCTCTGGATTTGCACAAGATACTCGCGAAAAGGTGGTTATCGCACAATTCGGCAAGGAGAAGTTCCTTCTGTACCTGCCGCTGTATGTGGCGATGGAGGAGGGCCTCTTTGCGAAGCGGGGACTGGATGTTCAGCTTCTGTTCGCTGGAAATGATGACCAGATATTTGCCACGGTTATTAGTGGCGCAGCGCTCTTCGGTGTAGGCGACCCAGTTTTCGCTGCAATCTCTCGCGAGAAAGGTGGACCAGGGAAGATCGTCGCGATGATGGTTACTCGAATCGGATTGTCCGGATATACGAGCAGGAATGATGTTCCGGATGTACGAGAGCCCAAGGATTTGAAAGGCCTGAGAATCGGCTCACTCCCGGCGCCGTCTACTACGTACACCCTGTTGCGGGAATTCGTGCGCAACAACAATCTCGAGGTAAGTGGAACGAAGATCGTTCAGGCGGCGATCGGTGCGCAGCTTGCTGCGCTCGAGGCTGGGCAGGTAGATATAGCCGTTGATCTCGAGCCCACGGTGTCGATAGCAGAGAGCAAGGGGTACCGAGTCAATTTTTCGTTCGATCAATTTACGGAGCTTCAGGCTATCACTGGGATCTCCACGCTGGAATCGACGATTGCGTCTAGGCCAGAGCTTGTGCAGAAGGTTGTTTCGAGCTTACAGGAGGCCTTGGATCTCGTTTACTCCGATCGTGAGATTGGACGGCGTGTTTCGAGAAAGATCCTTCCAACGCTTCCGGAGAAGGTCGTGCAAGCGGCACTCGATCGAATGCTAAGTCTGCAAGTATATCCCAAATCTGTTCGGATTGATGATGCATATTGGCAGCGCACCCTGAAGACGCGTCTCGATTCAGGAGAGCTCAAGAAGCCCCAGGCAACTGAGTACTCGGTGGACAACAGGTTTGCGGATGCAGCGCTTAAAGGTGAGAGGCCTCAGTAGTGTCATGGGTTCTTGCATCCTATCCGTCGAAGATATTTGTAAGTCCTTCGATGATCACGATGGCCGCAAGCAGAAGGTGCTGGAAGGGGTGTCGTTCGAGCTTCAAGCCGGAACGATTACGTCGCTCCTTGGAGCTAGTGGGTGCGGTAAGACCTCGCTGTTGAAGATCCTCGCCGGTCTCGAGCGCGCGGATAGTGGTATCGTGCGCACAGATATAAGGCGCCCAGGTCCGAAGGTGGGCTATGTACAGCAGGGAGAGCGACTCCTGCCGTGGAGATCGCTCGTTGGCAACGTTGGGTTGGGATTAGAGCTGTTGGGAGAGGCTGGAGAGAAGGGAAGACAGCTCGCGTTGGAAGCTCTTGATCAGGTAGGCCTGAGAGAGTTTGCGATGAGACACCCGGCCCATATTTCGGGAGGAATGACGCAAAGAGTGCTTTTAGCCCGAGCTTTTCTTACTCAGCCAATGTTGCTCCTGTTGGACGAGCCCCTGGGCCAGCTCGATATCCTCGCGCGGAAACAGCTTGCTGAGATAGTCCGCGGCTACGTCCGTTCGAGTGGAGCTGCAGCGCTCTTGGTAACCCATTCGGTCGAGGAAGCCGTTTTTATCTCTGATGTCGTGCTCACGGTGACGCCGAGGCCTGCTCGTGTCCTCGACCGGTTTCAAGTCGTCGAAGAGGGGCAACCGCTCTCGGAGCGAGTTGTACAGCGTGGCGACTGCTTCGGAGTAATACAACGCGCTTTGTTGAATACTCTTGGCGAGAAGGTGTGCGGATAAGAGGTAGAACCGATGCGTATATCGAAGATTTTACTTGGTCTTGCTCCTGGCTTGATATTCCTCGGGCTTTGGGAGTTCCTGGTTAAGGGTCAGCAGCGATTGGAATTTCTCTTCGCTTCGCCATCTCTTATAGCAGGTGTTGCTTGGGAGGAGGTTTACTCGGGTGCGATCTGGAAGCACATCGCGGTGACAATATATGAGGCGGTGCTCGGACTGCTGGTTGGCTCGATCATCGGGACTGTCCTCGGTTTAGTATTGTGGAGTAACGAATCGTTGGCTCGTCTTGCGCGTCCCTACATCGTATTACTCGGTTCAATCCCGATCTTTGCGATCGCTCCGATGCTGATTATCTGGTTTGGAACGGGGCTGCTCTCGAAGGTTATCATGTCGGCCTTTTCGGTGTTCTTCGTAGCGCTTGGTCAGGCGTACGATGGCGCGCGATTTTGCGCATCGGAATACTCTCAGTACGCTACAACGCTCGGGGCGCCGCGATTGATGGTGCTTCGCAAAGTGGTGGTGCCGGGAGCGCTCCGCTGGGTTGCCGCTGGTTTCAAGATTAGTATCGGTTTAGCCTTGGTAGGGGCATTTATAGGGGAGTTTGTAAGTTCTGAGGCAGGACTAGGCCATTACATACTCACTGCTGGGTCGCTCTACGATATGCCTCGCGTACTGTTTGGTGTGGCTCTAATCTCGCTGCTCGCCTTGGCGCTCACTTGGATCGTGTGGCTCGGCGAACGGTGGCGGCCGTATCTCTTCGTGCGATAGGTACAAGTATCGTCGTTTGGGGCGATAGGTGATATCGAACACCTACACAAGGAGAATCGATAGGCAAATCAATCGCTTTGTTGCAAGTATTAGAACTGTGGTAGCGGGGCGATGGTGGTTCAGCCGAGATTGAACAGAGTAGGGCCGATTTCGTATATGCCTTTTATGCACGCGGCCCAGCAACTCGCTGAGAACTCCTTCATGTAGTATCTCTCTTGTTCCTCAGGTGGAGGAGGGAGGGGCGGCGGATCTGGAACCCTGGATGCTGATCGGTAGCTGAAGGGGGGTCTGGGGGGAAATCCTTGCAGCCCGAGCGTTCTGTAGTACGTTTTGAGAATGAAACGGAAAAGGCACCAAAACGGTCCGAGGTGATTTTGGCGAGCTTGAGATTGAAACGCAACGTGACCGTGACGGGACGTTTGAGCCACAGCTGATCAAGAAGCGTCAGAAATCAGTTGGCGACTTTACCGACAAGATTGTCTCTCTCTATGCGAGGGGGATGACGACGCGAGAGATAGAAGACCACCTACGCGAGATGTATGACATTGAGGTTTCACCTCAATTTATCAGCCGCGCTACAGAGCGCATGCAGAGCGAGATTACTGAGTGACAGAACCGTCCGCTTGATGCTGTTTACCCCGTTGTATACGTCGATGGACTGCGGGTATCGGCGCGGTCTGGCAACAATTCCGGGACAATTATCAAGAAGTGCGTCTGCATCACCGCTGCGCTGACGCTCGTAAAAACACGTCCGCAAGTAGCCCTCGGAGCACTTTTGAGACTGACCAACAACGGCGACAGCTGGAAAGCGAAGGGGTCATGGTTCCGTCACTGTGACGCTCTGAGTGCGATCAAGCCATTGAGGGGTTCCCATCCGGTCAGAGCGATTTAGAGCGCGTCTTGAGCCATTCCTTGCCGGGTGCCAGTTTCGCGCGGATCAAAAGACTTGCCGACAACATGCTTGCAGGTAGGTGGCTGAAAAAAGACGACGGCGAAGCGACGGATCGAGAAGAGGGCGCGTAAGACAGAGCGCTTCGTAACAATGAGAGTTCCTGAGGCTGGGGGAGCGAGACATGAGCGAAGGAAGGGCTCGTGGCACCATTGCCTTTGGCTGAGGCGATTCAGCTTCCCAGGAACGTCAGGCCGGGAATTGTTGAGGTTCAGGTGGGCGAAGATGCAGTCAAAGATCCTCAGCGGATCGTTGATGAGTTCCAACGACAGCATCCAGATCTGACCGTTTTGGGTTCAGAGCAGGTCTTTGAGGTAGTCCCAAAATGGGGAGAGAATACAGTACCTGAAGATAGTATATGAGTTCGTTTCGAAGTCTGGTAGAGGCTCAGAGACTTAAGAGTGAGTCAATTCGGTGTGGTTCACAACAAAGCTCGTGAGGGGAGCTCGACTGAAACTGCCAGAGTTAATCCAGTCTGAGCTCCCCGTACCTGTGCCAGGGATTCCACGCTTTTCTACAGGCGCTCGAAGTCGAAAGGCTATTCCACAGCCTCGCGAAGCTGCTGAAGAGAGAGGATCTTTATAACTCCCGGTTTGGTCAGATCGAGCAGCCCCTCTCGCTCGAGGTTCTTGGTAACTCGAATAGCCGTTTCAGGGGTCGTGCCGGTGAGATCCGCCAACTCCTTTCGAGTAAGGAAGATACGAGTCTGATCGTTGGATGCGGCGGGGCGCCCGAAGCGTGGAGCGAGCGCCAAGAGGGCGGCAACGATCCGGCTCTCCACTCGGGAATGAGCCAACCCCAGGGCTAGGTCGTTTGCTCGACGGCTTCTCTGCATCAACTCAACCGCTACTCTTCTGTACACTGTTGGGTTCTTTTCAACTGCGGCGCGAAGCTGCGGCGCTGGAATGGCAAGCACCTTGGCGTCAACCTGTCCTCTAACTGAGGTATCCATATCCATGGGCTCAAGCGCGCGTAGCATGCCGGTGCAATCACCTGGTATGAGTAAATCCAGGGTGAGCTCCTTGCCTTGCGGTGTCGATTTGACGACAGCTAATCGGCCCGAAAGAACCATAAACCCGAAGTTCGGCCGCTCTCCGTCCATCGAGACGAACTCACCGGCTCCCACGTCCTGTACCACCGCGCAGCTTGCAAGATCTTGAAGATCCTTGAGCGGCATCCCTTCGAAAAGCGAAATGGAACGAATAGCTTCGTACTTGTATTCGTCGATGCCACCTGGCAAAGGCACCACCTCTTCGAGAGGTCCAATTACCACATCAAGCTCCTCCGAAACCTGAGGAGAGATCTTCGCACGATGCATCGTGATCTCGATGTTTGCTCGTAACTCGTTAGGCTCAAACGGTTTGATGATGTATCCGAACGGACGGGTCAATTTAGCACGCTGGAGAGTTACCTCATCGGCGTGCGCTGTGACGAAGATAACGGGCGTGCCTGTCTTGCCGCTGATCTGTTCAGCAGCAGTAATTCCATCGATGTCTCCCTGGATGTTCACATCCATGAGTATGACATCAGGCCTGAGAGCTACTGCCTGATTGACCGCGTCCTCTCCATTGGTCACATGACCAACGACAGAATAACCTGAGGACTCAAGTTCCTGCATGATATCCAGAGCGACTACACCCTCATCTTCGACAACCAATACCTTTGTTGGCATACCTTCTCCTTGTTAGTCCCATTGCTGAGCCGATACATCTTTTCCCTCTCCGCGTCACGTACTAAACGAGCGCGGGACTTCTTTGCCTCTCCATAGGTGAGCCGAATTGGAGGAATATCAGCCGTGTGTGACCTATAGTAGAATATTGCGTTATAACTCAAAACGACTGAGAGGGATCAATTCCTTACTACGAGCGAGCGGTATGACATCAGTCAGGCAAGAGGCTTTGCCCAGGTTGGGCAAAGTGTCTTCGGTAGCGCGAATGACATCGGTTCTCGACTGACCGGATGCTGGATGTCCAGTTCGTAGCTGACGAGATGGAGACTCTCTGCTTCAGTATCGCCGTAAAAGTTGTCTCCGAGAATCGGTATGCCCGCAGCGGCGGCGTGAACTCGAATCTGATGAGTTCTTCCCGATACAGGGTAGGCTCGCAGGATCGTGACGTAATGATCCCCCGAGCGGGTCATATGAGAACGCTCAAAGCGAGTGAGGGCCGACTGACCCTCTGTCTTTGAAACCGTGCGTAAGACCGGGTGCGATCGATCGCGTGCAATGTTGAGATCAACCGAAAATGAATCGACGGAGCAAGGAGCGGCTGTCGCGAGTCGGTAGCTCTTTTTTACTTGGCGTGATTCGAAGGCCTTTTGCAGTGGAGCATGCGCTCGTCTAGAAATGCTTACAATGACTATCCCTTGTACAGACACATCCAGCCTCGAGGGCATGTGGATAGTACGCTCGAGAGCCTTTTCGAGGGAGGATTTCAGGCTGAAGTGTCTCTGCTCCTTTGCCGGCATGCTCGGGAGCTTGGGTGGTTTGTACGCTACGGCAATATCGTCGTCGACGTAGATCAGGTAGTCCGTTTTGAAGCAAGCGAACACGCTCGAGGCATCGCGAATTTCGAACTTGGGCTCGTAGTACTCTATTTTGCAAGGGTATGAGAGGGGTGCATCGATCGGGGCTTCCCGGCCGTTTACATAGATCCCACCAAAGTCGAACCGTTCGGGCCATGAGCTTTCTTTAATGTGTGGCAGCCTGGTGCGTAGTACGTCGTAAAGGGTCGTGCATGCAGGCTCCGCATCGAAGAGGGACCAGCACCAATACTGCGTACGGAGCGTCTCTTCGACGCGTGCTGTGTCTTTGCAAAGGCTAGTGGGGTGGTCGTGTGAGGCTGTCATGCCTTCTAAGGATTGCACATGCAAGCCGACTAGTTCGAGCTTTTGCCTGAAGATTGTCCAGGTTTCTTGAATGTTTTGAATTCCGACAGAGCAAAATTGATTCGCGACAATCTATCCAGTAGCACCTCGGCTGGGAGGTCTGCGCTGAGCGCCTCCCCTGACTGGTTGAGGCCAAAGTGTTTCTCGTAGCGGGACAGCTTGGCTATCATACTCTGGTCAAGGGTGCGTCGAATCTTTTCACGAGCAAATTTGGAGCGCTCCGCCCTCACGTCGACCAGCTGGCGCAAGGGGCCGAGCTGGTTGAGCACGGCGATCGATGTCGGGTCTTCGCCAGGACACTCCGGAACGCTGCCCGTTATGGCGTGGCTGTCGGAGAGCAATGCGGACGTCACGTTTGCAAAGGTGACCTGCCCATCTGCGCTGGTGGCCATAGCCGTTGCGACCGTGTCCTCTGATAGGCCCGCCCGCTCAACCTGAAAGGTGATCTCGTATAGTCGCTCGCCAACCTTTTGGATCGCAGCATCGCTGACCTCTTTCACTCCGGTGGTCGACAGTAAGATGCCGACAGCTTTGGTGGGTTCCGGCTTCGCCTCGACCCGAACCTTTACGTCTATCGGGCCGAGCACGGCGTTGTCTGCGGCTGAGCACATGGGGTGCAGAAGAATAAAGGAGAGACCGGTGAGTAGTACGGTCGAAAGGTGGCGATTGAAAGCGATGCAAAGTGTGCGTCGAGTCGTCATAGCGTTACGATCCGGGGATGTTTTTTCTGAGTTCCTCGAGAACTTTAACCGATGCGTCCAGTTGAAGGGTTTCCCGCTCGAGGGACTTGGCCTTTGAGATAAGCTCTCCGACGGTTTTCTTGAACTCGACATCGCCTCCGCCCTCGGCGACTTCGATACGGTAGTTCTGGACACAGGCACGCCGAATTGCAAAGCGTTGAGAGGTTATGAGCGCTCCATCCGCTTGATGCACCACAAACTGATAGGACATCGCGGCCAAGGGCGCAGGTAGTTCAAGCCGGTATTCGGGATGGTCTTGCGTGTTGAGGGTGCCTTTGGGGAGCGTTATATCCACGAAGCGCCCGTCTCGCGAGCCGACTAGACGAATCTTGAGCGCCACATCCTTCGTGTTGCGTAGTTCCAAGACGAGTGGCAGCCACGCAGCCGCGGCAGGAAGGTTTTTCAGATCGGGGGGCCGATGGACAACCTGGACTGGCGGTTTATCATCTTGCGCGCTGGCGGTGTGTGTAACCGGGAGGAGCGTCGACGAACAGATTGCGAGCAAATAAAAAAATACCGATGTAATCCCGTAACGTCCCATGATGTACCTAAGAAAGCTTGGACACTCGCCAGATACCGGATTCTCCGGTCACGGCGTTGGTGACCCCTCCCACGATTGTATCGGATGAAAGCTCTCCCGTAACATACAAAATCATCCCATTAGAGCGAATTACGAGGGTCGAGGATGGAGTATTGTATTCCGACTCTGTAGATACCAACGCGGGTGTCCAGCCAGCGATGCCAAAGATAACGACTATCTGCCGCTGGAGTGGCTTGGAAATGAGCGTCACCGGAGCTCGCACCCCCGGAATTAAGTCGTCAATGTGTCCTACGTAGGTACCCTCGGGGATGTGCGGGAATTGAAAAGGTTCGTCACTCGCTACAGCGTTTGATGCCGATGTTCCAGCCTCTTGCTTCGTGGAGTCTTCAGCGACTGAGGCGACGCTCTCCTGCGCCGATGAGTTTTTGCCACCGACAGATAGCATCTGATAGAGGGCCACGCTTGTAATTGTCAGCAGGGCTGCCCCCAGGCCCACCACTGCAGGTCGCAACTTGGGAGGAATCTCCCGAAATGCCGCGAGTAAGGCGTTCTTAGGGCCAGTAGTCGCTGTATTCTTGTTTTTCATTGAATACGGCTCGGACTGCTCGATGGCGCTTTTGCTCTTGCTGCGGGGCCCTTGTGCATCTCGCACCGCTTTGGAGATCTCCTGGTCCTGCGCCGCAGGATTCTTGCGCGCCGCCAGCTCAGCCTTTTTCTGGGTGTCTTTCGCGATGATCTCTTTGATGCGCTCGAGGTCGATTCGCTCGGTAGGCTGAGGAATTCTCTCGCCTTGGTGGTCTGAATTCGCAGCTTCCGCGAACTCTGATCTCTCATCGACCGGAGTGGCGGAGACTTCTGGTTCAGCAAGGCCAGATGCCGAGGGCTCAACATCCCAAGGTGCCGCATCGAGCGGCTCGGGTTCGACCGGCGTCGCTTGAAACGGTTGTGTCTCGCTCGGCGCTTGAGTGGACGCTGAGGCGGTTAGGGCTATCGGTTTGTCAGCATTGGCGGCGCTCGTGGTAGGTACTGGCGTCTCGAGCTTTCTCTGTGGCGGTTCCTCCGCAGTCACTGGAGCGGAGTTAGCCACCATTCGCTGCTCAATCATCTCTTCGCTGAAATCTGATTTCGCGAGCGCTCGAATTGCGTCCAAGGCGGATTGAAAGCGGGCGCTCGGATCGAACTTCATGAGTGTGGAGACGACCGCTGAGAGATTTTTCGGGATCGCAGAATCCAGTTCGTGAAGCGGCGGGAGCGAGCCATCCCTTCGCTTCTCGAGCTGCTCTGCGAGTGGTAGTGACTCGAAAGGATGCGATCCACTCAGGAGTTCATAGAAGCAGAGACCAAGCGCATACAGATCGGAGCGGGTGTCGTAGCGGACACCCTCGAGAGACTCAGGTGGCAAGTAGGAGAACGAGCCGACGCCGGACTTGAGGTCGTCTATCGTTATATCGTCACCAGGTAGGAGCGCGAGTCCGAAGTCCGCCAAACGGATCTCGTTATCGTTTGCAACAAGGATGTTTTCGGGCTTTACGTCGCGGTGGATGACTCCTGTCGCGTGTACGAAGTCGAGTGCCTCGAGTGCTTGATGGAGAAAACGCGCAGCTTTGTCGGCGTTGATAGTTCCCCCGATGGACGCAGCGTATTTACGGAGATCTCCGAGAGGGGCGTATTCCATCGAGAGGTAGCAGAGATCGTCGACCGAATGAAAGTCATCGAGGCGCACCACGTATTTGTGTCGGCACGAGACCAGGGTGAGTGCTTCTTTCCTAAGACGGGCAGTGAGCGAACTCTTTCCTTTGTGGTTGACGAGAACTTTGAGAGCTACTTCTTGCGTCGAAGAACCGATGTGCTTGGCGTGGTAGACTACGCTATCGGAACCGCGGCCAACGATTTCGATGACTTCGTATCGACCATCAAATATCTTCCGTTTTTTGTTACTCGGAAGTGCCATGAACCTGCCTTACAACTGACAACTCGTACCCAGAAACGCTCAGCTTATGTTATGACACCTTTCCTGTCAGCTGATACACAGTCCGCTTTACTGGTTCCATCCGTTCGCCCTCCTGGTGCTCCAGGACTTGGTTTCAGAAGCGAATTGGATGTACGCCCGGTTGTTCTATTCTATAATCTTAAGTTTTACAAATATGCTTCAGTCGTAATCTGGTTTTTCAGTTGTTTAGTGTAACATGCTGATATGTATGGTGGTAAGGGGATGCAAAGGGCGGCGCCTGAGGCGCTTCGACTACAGCACCGTGAAAGTCGCAGTGGCTCACTGAGGTCTGTGCATGTAATGAAGTGCTGTTGAGTATTTTCTGTGATTGCAATAGCCTAGCCCCTCAAACAGGTGCACCCGTAGCTCAGTTGGATAGAGCACCCGCCTTCTAAGCGGGTGGTCAGAGGTTCGAATCCTCTCGGGTGCGTTTCGCAAGCCGTTGTTTTGATAGGCTCGACCAATCGAGTCGTAGGGTTTGCGGACCTGGTGGTTGCATGCGGTTGTGTAGTGAGAGGCCAGTAATGAGCGAGCTCGACCCCTATCTCGGAATTCTCTTGTTGACGATCGCCGCAGGTGGCTTCCTTGCCACCATGGTCATCCTTGCCTCAGTGTTGGGCCCCAAAAACCCCACGAAGACCAAACAGATGCCCTGGGAGTGCGGAGCTATTCCCGTAGGCTCTGTAAAGGATCAGAGGTTCAACGTTCGTTTTTATCTCGTGGCCATGCTGTTCATCCTCTTCGATATCGAGGTGATCTTCATGTATCCCTGGGCGGTGGTCCTCGAGAAGATGGGCGCAGTAGCATTGTGGCAGATGTTGTCGTTCATGGCCGTTCTGTTCGTCGGCCTGATCTATGTGTGGCGCAAAGGAGTTCTGAACTGGAACGACTAGGATAATTCCAGGGTAGTCAGTAGCCGCATTCCTGCAACGTGAGTCGAAGTATTCACTATGGAGTCTTTCTGTAAGCTTTCGACGAGCGTAGCGCGCGTGCTGAGCTGGTCATGGTCCGCGGCGCTCTGCTTGATACTCTTCTGTCAGCTCAACCATGGACGGTTTTGGTGGCAGGAGCTTGTCTGCAGCTTCACCTTATACTGGGCGCCCTTCGTCGGCATCGGACTCATTGTCACGCTTTATAGATGGAGGCGTTGTAATCACGGGAGGGCACGCTTGCTGCTGCTGGCCGCTCTGCACGTTGCGACCCTTTGCGTCGTCGCTAGCCTGGCGCGCCCCTACGTGTATTTCAGAGGGTGGCCTTCCATGGCTGGCAAGCACCAAACACAATTGGGTGTGTTGGTAGCGCCGTTTTTCGATGACAGCGCAGGGTTCACGAGGTTGGAAGCTGCGATTCGCCAGTATCAGCCCGACATAGTCGTGATGATGGGTGGCAGCGATGCGGTGCGGCGCATTCAAGAGTCCCAGACATTTCCCTTCATGCAAGAGCAGCATGCGCCTAAGCTTGGAGGAGTTGCGATATTGTCTCGATTCCCGTTGCGTGGGGCACGGCGCGATGGAATCGGGTTCGGCGCTCTTCCCGCGATGTACGAGGAGCTGAGTCTTCCTGATGGCAGCGTTGTGGAGTTGGGCGCGTTGTTGCTGTCCCCAATTACGAATCAAGGGGCGTTTGAGGACAACAAGGTAACTGCACGTAGGATCGTCACCCTGGTCAGGAACAGCTCCCGCCATCGAATAGTAGTAGGAAGTTTCTTCGACTCTCCGTTCTCCAAGATCGTTTCCCTGTACACACGGCAGGGAAGGCTGCGCTCGGTTATGTTTGGGCGTGGATTTCCAAACACCTGGGATATGCAGAGCTCTTTCCACAGATTACAGGCAGATCACGCATTTGTTTCGAAGTACATCCTCGTGCAGGATGTGTCGCTGTTCGATGCGCCTACGACTCGACATCGAGGGATATTCTTCAGAGCCATCTTCGAGCCACGAGAGTAAGTGGTGAATACTCACGAACGTCGCGAGGAAGAAACCTTGAATACGGATACGTTTGTCTTCCGATTCGGTTTGTGTTCCGCCGGAGCTTTTTGCGGCGGAGGAGCGCTCGTAGTGGTAGTGTTGGGAGGTGAAGGAGCGGGGGGCTTCGCCCGCTGAGACACATTGAAGCCGGTGAACCGAGATACCAGCTTGATGAACTCATCGTCATCGTCGGGTAAATTGAGAAAGCTTGCGATCGTCAGATGGTTGTCGTGATCTTTCGTGGATCTCCACCCAAAGAAAGCTCCCTTGAGCGTGGTGCTCGGGATCGAGCTCAGAGGTATTCCTAGCTGTTCGAGGAGCGAGATGCGCTGTTCTTCGGGAACGCCGTGGAATGCCTGATCCGCCTCCGAGGGAGATCGCCCCTGCGACAGCAGCGCTCGGCGCAGGGCGATGGTGATGGCATTTCGATAGCAGTAGCGCCGTTGCCACATGAAGTATTCAAGTAACCTGTCAGCAGACGGCAGTTCGCTCAATCGCGTATTGAATGTCGCAGCCAATCCGCTCGTTTTGAGGAAATGCACCGCCGCAGCAGACGAAAAGGCCGAGATGATGCTACTCCTACGGAGGGGATTTGAGTTCTCTGCGGGATCGAGAAACAGCGAGATCTCGTCGCCTTGGACGAAAGCCACTTTGACGCGAAATGACGACGTCATGAGATTAATCGCCGTCTCGTGGAATACTTTAGCGATACGAGGTCCGCATGGGTACTCGTCCTCGAGTCCGCTCCAGTCCCCGAAACGGTGAGCATCGAGCCGTATGACGAGTCTGCTGTCTGGAAGAATAAACCCGTCGTTGTAGGTTTCGAACCGCTCCATGGAGCGCTGCAGTTCCCCTACGCCTCCTCCCGCCGTTCTTCGCGCAACCATGCTTTCTCGCTAGAAGTGTGCGTTCACCCGGTTGGCCCGAGCAATCCGTGATTCAACCACCCCGCGAGAGGGCATGTCATTTGTCGGCGCTTCGATACTACGCCCTTGATTCGAGAAGCGGCTCATCAAAAACCGTTCATCTGCAGACCTCTAAAGCTATTGAACGGTCGAAGCGGGCGAGAGGCGTTTGACATGCTCTGTCTAAGAAATTGGTCTCCGCCGTACTTGCCCCGAGTCACGATCGACTTAAGCATGGAAAGCTGCTCTCTCTCGGAGAAAAGGTAGTCCATATGGTTGGTTTTGTTGCGTTGATAATAAGGAAGCACCGGAGCATCATCAGTCGCCCCGAATTGACAGAGTTCACCTTCTCCATAATTTCCCCGGCCGTCGAAGACGGTGCCTGAATTATAGCACTCTGCAAAAGCGCTGCAGGTCGGGACGAGAGCGAAAAGGGCAACGAGGCAAAGCTTTTTCATGGTTGACTCCATTAATTCACCTAACCGCAGTATACGACAGTTGCAGGCCTTACTAAAGCGTCGTTTGGAGGAATATCTTACCCACCCTATTCGATCTCGTCACGACCGGTAGCATACTCTGATTCCAGGGCTGTTCGCGGAGTGCAAAAAGCGATACCTAGCGCCGAAATGAGGCGGGTCGAGTTCAACGAGACATCTTCGGGGCGGGCGGGGACGGAGGGAACCTCGCATCGATTCGCCTCTCGGATGGCGTGCGTCGAGAACCCTCCGAGCTGCGCCACTAAGCGGCCAAACTCGACGCGTGACACTCTCTTTGGGCCGCCGCAATGCCACACCCCGGTCAGCTTGCGCTCGCATGTCGATACGAGAGCGCGCGCGGCGTCCTGTAGGTGAATCGGGGTTCGGAATTCATCCTTGAAGAGCACGATTTCCCGATGGTTTCTCAAAGCCTCCTCCATCCACCCGAGAACTCCCTTGGACGCCGAGAATGTGTGGCCGTAGAGAAGCGAAAGGCGTACCACAGCACCATCCGTGTTTTCGAGGGTTTCTCGCTCCGCTTGGCGCTTGGTACGTGCGTACACCGATACCGGACACGGCAACGCGTATTCGTCGAACCCATGCTCTGGTGCGCGTGTTCCTTCGAATACGAGGTCGGTAGATGCGAGTACCATGTGCGCCTGAAATCGTCGGGCTATTTCGCCGAGCGTTCGCGTGAATCCCACGTTTGCGACATGAGCTCTCGGGGGATCGTTTTCACACTCTGCAGGAGAGGAGAGTGCGGCGAGGTGCATGATGTGGGTTGGAGGTCGCCAGGCTAATTGCCTTTCGAGGTCGCCTACCTTCGAGACGTCTTCGATGAAGACCTCCGAGGAGCCAAGAGGTAGCGTGCACTCGACTCGAGATGATCTAACGACCGTAAGTTCGATCTCCGAGTGACGAGAGAGCTGCTGAACAACAGCGCTTCCTAAGAGTCCCGACGCACCAGAAAGGAGGATTCTCATGGGTTCGTTATAGTCCGACGGTGGTCGGTTTCCCAGACAAAAACAACGCAGGCGCCATTGTTGTCATGCGCTCCTCGGAGGCCGGGACTAACGCTCGAACACCGGGGTTGAGGGGCGGAAAAATCTGCCCTAGTGCGGGATTGGCAGCGACCACAATCCCTGTTCGGCGTTCATAGCAGGAAGGGGGTTGTGCTTTTACAGGGTAACTACCTGAACAAGGCTCTTTTGCTATGGAATCATTCAGCGAGGTACGGTTTGGCAGCCGTCTTGCACATCAGTCTCGAGGAGCACCGCTCTAGGGCATTTTTTGCCTTGGCGCGCAGCATGAAAGGAAGCTATGGCACTCGACTCCGCACACAGAACAAGCTCGCAAGGCCTGAACGCGCTCGGAACGGCGATTTCAATCGTTGGAGATAACATCTCCAACGTAAGTACCACGGCGTATAAGACAGGTCGTGCGGAGTTCACTGATATTCTTGGCGAGGCAGCAGGCGCACGGAACTCAGAAACCGTTAGCGGTGTAGGCGATGGCGTGCGGGTAGAGCGAGTGAGGGTTATTCATGAGCCGGGGCCGGTAGAAGTAACGGGGCGGGAGCTCGATGTAGCGATCTCGGGAGGGGGCTTTTTCATGGTGGGGGATCCTAACGCTCCCCAATTTACACGAGCGGGTAACTTGCAGATTAACGCTGCGGGTAATCTTAGTACTTCGTTTGGAAAAGAGATACTCGGATACTCTGGTGCAGATGTGGCGAACTTGGGCCCCATCAACATGTTCGATGTAAACACGGTGGGGCTCCCTACCACGCAGGTCGAGATGTTCGGCAATGTGGATGCTGGCTCGCCTATCACCCAGGCTCCGGCCAATGTGCAGTCGATGCGCGAGCTAAACCAAGCCCTTTCGTTTAGCACCTCTCAGTCGGTCTACGATGCGCAGGGCGCCCGACACGAAATTCTCTTGGCATATTTCAAGACAGCACCAAACACCTGGCAGGTTCAGGCCTACACCGATGGAGCTGAAGTGGGTGGTACCGCCGGTGTTCCCACGCTCCTTGGAACATCAAATCTGAACTTCAACGGAAGCGGCTTCATTGAAGAGGGCAATCAAGCCGCCGCACAAATGCAGTTGACGGCTAATTGGAGCAACGGGGCGGCACCGAGTAATATCACTATCGATATGGGTAAATTTAGTCAGTTTGCTGGCAGTTCACTCATAAACAACATAACTCAGGATGGTCGAGGTGCTGGCAACATTGCATCGTACGAGTTCGATCCAGATGGACGTATCTTTGCTCGGCTCGATAGTGGAGAGCGGTCGCAGATTGGCTCGCTTCCGCTTGCACTTTTCAAGAGCACTGACGGATTAGAAAGAACCGGAACCTCGGCATACTCCCCAACAGCGGCGGCCGGAGAGCTTGAGATCGGTCGGGCAGGCGTCGGTTTGCGGGGTACGATAGAGGGTAAAACTCTCGAGCGTTCGACGGTGGATATAGCGAAACAATTCGTTGATCTGGTCGTGTTCCAACGAGGCTATCAAGCTAACTCCCAGGTGCTTTCGGCAGCAAATGAACTGCTCCAAGGGACGATTCAGCTCATCCGATAGACGATTTTGTTCTGCACCGCTGGACTGATCATGGTCCTTTGGTGCTCAAACACCAAATATGGTAAGACAGGGCGGGTTCCCAGGGAAGCGAGACAAGACCCAGCCCCGCTATGAAAGTGGTTCGTGGGTTGCTCTTCAATGTTCACGACGGTGAAAAGTCCTCAGTGCATGTCAGACTTCGGCGAGCGTTCGACAGAGCTCACGCCGAGGTCTCAGTCGAGTCGAGGATGTATCTGCGGTTTTTCTCGTCGTTCGCACATATTCTCGATGTGTCGAAACGTGTTCGTCATTCGCGTGGATGTGCTCTATGACAGCTTGGCCGATGCCGTTTCAAAGCTAGTGGCGTTGGGTGGCTACTCTTGAGGTAAGTATGGTGGTCGTTTTTGGTAATGGTGTCCTTTTCCTTTTCTCGTTACTTCTTTTGTGGAAGACGCTGCCCGTAGGCACTATGCCGGTAGAGCTCCCCGTGGCCCTTGAACTCGTCGTGATGTGTGTGGTCGGCATTGCGGCGTTTGCATTCGGAGCATCTCTTTGGTTGGTGCGCGAATACAGGCGCAGGCTTCATGCGGTTAAGCGGCTCGAGGTTGAGCTCGGTGCACACAGGGAGCTTGGGCAACGGCTCGAGGAGAAGTGTCGAGAACAAGACGTTCGGTTGACCAGGTTCGACGCGGTAGTTGCTGAGAAGGAGCGCCTAGTGCGCCGAGAGCTCGAGTGTGTTTTGGAGATCGAAACCTTGCGCAAGGCGCTTGGGGAGGCAGAGGCGCGTCGAGAGCGAGAACAGCGCGAGCAGCGGAGTAGCGGAAGAGAGTTCATGCATTTGCTATCCAGGCTTCAAGAGAAAGGAAGGTTTGTGGATTTCATCATGGAGGAGATCGGTGGATATTCCGATCAACAGGTCGGAACTGCTGCGCGCTTCGTACATGACGGATGCCGGGCGGTAGTGCGCGAGTATCTGGACCTTGCGCCGGTCCAGTCGGGCGAAGAGGGCGCCTCGGTTACAGTTTCACAGCCACGACATCCGGCGGAGCTTCAGTTTCTCGGCAAGAGCGCTCTTGCGTTTCCCGTTACTGGGCGCCTAGTGCATCGCGGCTGGAAGGTGGTCACGTCACGACTGCCGCACATAAGTACCTCTGGGGAACATGAACAGTCGGCAGACGTGATCGCTCCCGCGAGAGTGGAGCTTGTATAGTTCGAGTTTTGAGTATGAGTTCAGCGCCACTTGTTTTCGGAATCGATCTCGGTACGTCCAATTCCGCTGTCGCGCGATGCCGTGATGGTGCAACGACAGAGATCGTGCCCATTCTTCAGACGCTCTCCTCGGATGCTCGAATCGAGCGGGAGCTGTTGTCGTCGATGTTGTTCTCGATTCCGGAGCATGAGTCGAAGGATACTGCGGGCATGGTCCCGTGGTTCGATGCCGGGCGGAGTTCTTGGATTGTGGGACAGAATGCGCGAGAAAGAGGCGCAACGCTTCCCGGGCGGTTGATAGCTTCGTCGAAGTCGTGGCTGTGTAATCCAGTGATCGACAGGCGAGCCCCTGTACTCCCGTGGCAGCCTGAAGAGAACGTCGAGCGGATGTCTCCCGTGGATGCGGCGACCATGCTCCTTTCTCATATGAAGCACAGCGTGGCTCTGAATGACGATGAAGCGGCCCTGTCGAGTGCGAAGATTGTCATTACTATTCCCGCTTCCTTCGAGGAGTCCGCTCGTGCGCTCACCGTCGAGGCAGCGCACGGGGCAGGCTGGAAAGATGTTGTTCTTTTGGAGGAGCCGCTAGCGGCTCTGTACGCGTGGCTCGAAGCGCATGCTGATTCTTGGAGAGAAACGATCTCGGTTGGTGATGTCATATTAGTGTGTGACGTTGGTGGCGGAACCTCCGACTTCAGCCTCATCGCGGTGACCGAGGAGAACCGTGAATTGGCTTTCAAGCGGATCAGTGTCGGTGACCATATCCTTCTAGGGGGCGACAACATGGATCTGGCGCTTGCGCACCTTTTGCGCCAGCGCATGCTCGACCAGGGTCGAGAGCTCGACCGTTGGCAATTCGCGAGTTTGATCCAAGGGGCACGCGCGGCAAAAGAAGCGTTGTGCGCCGATGGCGAGCTTGAACGGTATACGGTCTCGATTCCCTCGCGTGGCTCAGGATTGTTCGCCGGCTCCTTGAGTGCAGAGGTCGCGCGAAATGATGTCGATGACATCGTGTTGAACGGATTCTTTCCGATTGTTGCGATAACCGATCACCCTCTTGCAAAGAAATCTACAGGGTTACGCGAGTTTGGATTACCCTATGCGAGTGACGCAGCTATCACGAAACATCTAGCGGCGTTTCTGGCTCGTAGTGCTCGTTCTGCGCGTCAATCAGAGGAGTTGTCGTCTTTTGTGCACGACGAGATCATTCGGCCGACGAAGATCCTCTTCAACGGCGGTGTGTTTAATAGCGAGCGTTTTCGCGCTCGGGTCGTAGACCAATTGAGCACGTGGAGCTCTCCAGCCCCCGTCGACGTGCTTCAGCAGGTAGATCTCGAATGTGCGGTCGCGCACGGGGCTGCCTACTATGGCGGAGTCGTATCGCGCGGACACGCCCTACGGATTCGCGCTGGTCTCAGTCGCTCGTATTACATCGGCGTAGAGCCGAGTGAGCTTGCCGTGCCAGGCATGCAGAGTTACATGAAGGGTGTGTGCGTTGCACTGCAAGGACTGGAAGAGGGAACTGGATGCGAAATTCCGGAGCGAGAGTTTCTCCTTGCGTCGGGTGAATCGATTGAGTTCAAGCTCTTTACTTCTAACGAGAGATCGAGCGATGTCCCGGGAAGCGAGGTTTCGAATGCGGAGGCTACGCTCCAAGAGGCAGGCACGATCAAGGCTACGATAGAGTCGTCAGAGCCGTATGTGCCGGTCGTTCTTCACAGCCGTCTTTCGGAGATCGGTGCTCTGGAGATCTCATTGCGCCAAAGTGGTGGAGAAAGGGCGTGGCGCTTCGAATTCGATGTGCGCGGAGAGGGGCGGAGCTGAGGCGATGTGCGGTTACACGGTGCGGGACCAATGACCACAAAGAGCCGATATTGCGTAGGGATAGACCTCGGCACTACCAACTCCGTCATCGCGTACATCGATACACTAATCGCGGATGCGGGGGACGAATGCTCTCGGGTGTTTGCTGTCGATCAAAAGGTTGGGCCTGGTTCTACTCAAGCGCTAGAGTATATCCCTTCTGTTCTGTTGTACGACCCACATGAAGACGGTGCCTGGACGGTCGGTCGCTACGCCTCCGATCAGGCGCGTTACCAGCCGCAGAGAGTGGTAGTCTCGGCTAAATCATGGCTTAGCCATTCGGCAGTGAACCGTGAAGCGGCTATCTTGCCGTGGGGCTCGACCGAAGTGCCCGTCGAGGACCACGTCTCCCCCGTCCGAGCCTCGGCGCTGGTCCTTTCGGCCATTCGCGATGCGTGGAATCGAGCGATGTCGAGCGGGAGCGCTGACTACTGTTTGGAGGAGCAAGAGGTTGTAATTACAGTTCCTGCGTCCTTTGATGAAGTGGCCCAGGAGCTTACCGTACGAGCGGCGCACGAGATCGGTTTGAAACGTGTGCGCCTACTCGAAGAGCCGCAGAGCGCGTTTTACAGGTGGCTCGAGGTGCCCGGAGCAACCCACTCTTTGAACGCATCCGTGAGGCTTTCTTCGGGCCAACTGGTCCTGGTCTGCGATGTGGGGGGTGGAACCACCGATCTTAGTCTCTTCGAGGTATCTGAGGGAGAGAGTGCACTTCCACGGATCTCTCGATTAGACGTAAGTGAACACCTGTTGTTGGGTGGTGACAATATCGATGCGACACTTGCAGAGCAGCTCGCGCTACTCGTGCGGGAGAAACAGGGGGGAGATCCTTCTTTCTCGCAAAAGCTCGCACTTCGTGCGATCGCCAAAGATGTTAAGGAGCAGATACTCTCCGATTCCAAGCACGCACAAGACGTCATCTCCGTTTCTGTTCCTGGATCGGGCTCTTCGCTGTTTACCGGTGCGATCTCGCTCGAGGTATCGATAGCGCGACTCCGTGACATCGTAATGCAAGGGTTTTTCCCTTTCTGCCCCTCGAGTGACCGACCGCTATCGTCCAGGGGAGGCTTGCGTGAGAGTGGGTTGCCGTACGCGCGTGATCCACGCATCACTGTGCATCTGGCGGGGTTTCTTCGTGGACGACCGATAGGGGCGATTCTCTTCAATGGAGGTACCCTACGAGATCGTTCTATTCGCGAGAGGGTCATTCAGTGTGTAAGTTCATGGCAGAGTGATTCTGTCGAGGAATTGCTCAATCTCGAGCTAGGTTCCGCCGTGGCGCGCGGTGCCGCATGGTACGGGTTCATGCAGCGACAACGAGCAGATGCGCTCATTTTTGCTGGGTATCCCAGAGCATTGTATGTGGAATTGTACCGGGAAAAACGCTCCGAAAAGCCCAAGCTCGTGTGTGTTGTACCGAAGGGGTTCTCCGGAGAGCGATCCCTTGTAGTCGAGTCACAGGCTCTCTTTGCTCTTGTAGAGAGGCCGGTACGTTTTCAGATTTGGAGCTCGCTCACGCGAGGAGATGATGCAGCGGGTTCCGTAGTGTCGGACGCGGATGACGTGCAGCCTCTCGCGAGTGTTGTCACGAAGCTCTCCCTTCCCACTGGGCATGCCCTGCAGGCTGGTGCGCGGCTTCCGATCTCGTTGGTGGCTCGCCTAACCGAGACGGGGCTCCTTGCGCTCGAATGTAGCGGCTCTGTGCCTCTTGCGGGGGGCGGATCGCATGATGTCGAGTGGAAGCTTACCTTCAACGTGCGCAGGGAAGACGAAGGCTCTCCGCCAGAAAGCCAAGAGAGCGAAGTCTCATCTGCAGCCGTACAGAGGTGTACCGAAGTAGTCGATCGGTACTACGGTCGACGTAAAGCTGGAGATGGAGAGGAGCGACCGAAAGGGTTGTTCAAGGCGCTTGAAGACGCCAGTCGAATGAAGCGTGAAGATTGGAGCGTGCCTTTTATGCGCTCAATGTGGGCGGCCTGCGAGCGTGGACTTACTCGTCGTGGTCGGTCGCTTGAGCATGAGGTGAACTGGCTCAATCTTGCCGGTTTCGTGCTTCGACCTGGCTTCGGGGCTGCTATGGATGCAGTGCGCATCGACGAGGCTTGGAGGGTGCAGCAAACCGGCCTGGCGTTTCCCAAGGAGACCGCATCGCGGGCGGCGGCGTGTATTTATTGGCGCAGAATCGCTGCGGGTCTGTCGGCGGAACGGCAGGAGATCTTGTTCCGTCACTATTTTCCAGAGGTGGCCAAGGCTCCGCCTTATGGCTCCGAGCTCGTGAGGATGCTCGCCTCGCTAGAGCGCTTGGGTATTGAGGGCAAAGAACGATTGTTTCGTGCTCTTGTCCAGATCGTCTCTGCGAAAAGAGGTCATGCTTTCGGTAATGCGCCCAGCTGGGCTCTAGAGAGATTGCTCGCGCGAATTCCTTTGTGTGGCGAGCTCGATACCGTGGTTCCGGCCGCAGCGGCAGAGTCCTGGGTGGAGGTTATGCTGGGCGATGCGAGTGGGAAGCTCACTCCTCAGGAGTTGCAGGGTATCCTACTCAGTGTTGCAGCAAAGACTGGCGATCCTCGTCGAGACATAGGTGTCACGTTGAAGGACACGATACTCAGAAAGTTACGTTCGATCGGCACACAGGCTTCTAGTATCGAAGCTCTCGATAGCATTGTGGAGCTTGAGCACAAGCAGGTTTCAAGGTTGCTGGGAGAGAATATGCCGGCGGGCCTCGTGTGGGGTGAGTCGCGCGAGGGGGCTCACACGTGATGCAATAAAGGCTCTGCGAGTTTTCGAGGTCGTGGAAGTCATTGATGGGCGCTCTACTATCCACACTGTCCATACTAGGTTGCACGCAAAGGAGTGATTCATTAAGCTTCTAGCTTTTGGGCGCACCATTTCTTTGAAGTCTATGAATCCGCTGAGGAACCGCTTCTGCCAATTGCTGGCGCAGCCGCCAGGAATCGTATTCGCTTCCTTGGCGACCTTTGTTCTCGTCTGCTTTTTGTACTCCTCCCACAATTACTTCAACGTCGTCGACGACGCCTACATCGGTTTCGTATTCGTGAGGAATATCGTTGATGGCCACGGCATGGTTTTCAATCCTGGCGAGCGAGTCGAGGGATATACGAACTTTCTCTGGCTCATCGCTTTGTTGCCGGCTTTTATCCTGCACAGGCTTAGCGGATACGCCTTCGAGCCCTTTGCTGTCACCATGAATGTGGCGAGTGCCACTTTCAACCTCTGGGCTACATACCAGATAGCATCCCGACTGTGGCCTCAGCGTCCGTTCCCGACGTTCGTAGCGCTGGCCTTGTGTCTCGCCAGCGATACCTTTGCGGTCAACGCAGTTCTCGGGATGGAAAACCACTTCGAGCTGACGTGTATGCTTTCGGTGTTGCTGCTCGATCTCTCGGGCGGAATCCGGTTTGCGAAATCGTTCTTGATTCGCGGTGCGCTGCTCGCGGCGCTCGTGATGACCCGGCCTGATGGGTTGCTGTTCGTCGTTGCGTGGTCTTTAGCGCACTTGACGGGCGCATCACCAATCAGTCGCTTTTTCGTGATGAGATGCTTGAGCGTATTCGCTGTCGTGTATGGAGCGTACTTTATGACGCGCTTCGCCTATTACGGGCAACTGCTGCCGAATACCTTTTATCAGAAGATGGGCAACGGGATCGTCAACGCGATCTCTCGTGGGTGGTGGTACGGATTCCAATACGTGCGTGCGGAATGGTATCTTCCACTGGCACTGCTGGTGCCGGTCTCCTGGAAGAAGAATTCCTATTTTCGGGTTGCATTCCTTTTTAGCGTACTCCACGTCCTATACATCTTTTATGTCGGCGGAGATTTCTACCCTTTCTTTCGCTTCTTGGTCATATTGACGCCATTCTGGGCGATTGCGGTGGCGGATGTGTTGGGACGGCTGCAGGGTGTACTGACCAGGTTTCTGGCTCCTTTGTGGAGTAGGATGTTCGTCGCAGCAGTGGGTCTTTCCATCGCCATGTACGCATGCATGGGAGTGCTCGACGGACCGTATCAGTGGGAGATCGTCAGATCGGGCACCAAGACCCAGGCGAATAAACGTCTGTTCGAATGGTTCGGCGCTCAACAGCACAGAGAGGGCGACTCCATCGCGCTCCATGCAATCGGAGTGGCAGGCTTCTATTCCGGGTTGCGTATCGTCGATATGCACGGCTTGATTCACCCTGATGTCGCTCGTCTGAACGTGCCTAACTTGGGAAGAGGCAAAGCTGCTCATGAGAGGCAGATGCCGTTCGAGATGCTATTGCAGAAGGCGCCGACGTACATCCGATTTGGCGCATACCTGGAAAGCCATCCGGACTTGAGGCCGTATGGATATTACCTTCGTAACGACCTTCCACTACACGTCCCAGATCGGCTTCTTTGGGTTAAGGATATCTCTCCTCCTCAGCAAGTTTCGGGAACCCCGCGCTTCACTTTCGAAGATGGACTCCAAGGATGGAGAGGCTCCGGCTCGGCATCAGTTGTAGGCGGTAATCCTGTAGAGCGTCGCTTTCGAAATCAACAACCCGTCCGATATTTCGAGGGAGAGAGCTATCTGAGTACGTACAGCGAGGCAGATGGGGATCGTTCCGAAGTTCGTTGGGCGAGCCCTTCCTTCGAGGTGCAGGGGGCTGGGCTCTGTCTGCTTGTTGGTGGAGGGAGCTCGTCGCGCGTGGGTGTGCATGTGCTGGTGGATGGTGTAGAGGTGGCAGTTGAGCGCGGAGCGAATATCGAGTCCTTCGGCCGACGGTGCATATCGCTCATTCAGTGGAAGGGGAGAACCGCCCAAGTGGTCGTGCTCGACGCTGATAGCACTCCTTGGGGGCACATCATGGTCGATGACATTTTTCAGATAAGGTGAAGTTCCGCCTTCACAGTAGCGAGGGGGTTCGCCTCGTGTCCCTAGATTGTTCCCTCCTTTGGCCACTCGTCCTCGAGCTTCCCGAACAGAAGGCTTTTGAAGGCTTCACTCGAGCAATCAGGGATGCGTACAGCACCTGCATAGCCTTTGGGGGTGTCCTCGAGGACTTCGACGCACAATCCGCGTCGTAAGGCACCTTCGTTGAACGCCTTCAG
>JBIIOE010000219.1:0-2545 GCA_044337105.1 Bdellovibrionota bacterium
GTGCTCGTGAACGTGAACGTAAACGTACCCGAAACAAAAACCTCAAGTTTTTCGGGTACGTTCACGTTTACGTGCACGAGCACGTTCACGTGGAAAGGCGCGATTTATAGGTCAAACAAGGGCTTACACTGTCTCCAAGCTCGCTATCACCCACTCTAAAACGCGATGAGCCAGCCTCTTTTTCATTGGGCCCAGGGGCCCCCCGCTATGAGACCTGCTCGAGACGCAACGAGAGGCACTTAGCAGCTCCTCCAGCCTTGATGAACTCACTCAACTCGACCGGATGCGCCGTAAAACCGTGATGAGCTAGTAACGCATAGGTGTCAGCACACCCCGCCGCTAACACGATATCCTTATCGAGGACTACGGCATTACACACGAATCGCGCCGCATCCTTCTCTGGTACTGGGATGAGCTCGATAGAGCGCTCGAGCTGTGCGAGCCCTTCCTTAGAAAAAGCTCCCGGAAAGATCAAAGCCTGCTCCGCCGTAAGCGGACAAAAGCAGGTATCGAGGTGATAAAATCGCGGATCCTTGAGCTCTACAGCGACCATCTTCTCTACTGACAAGAGACCTGCAACCCTCTCATGAGCCGTCAGGTCCGAGCGGAATCCATATCCGCAGAAAAGAGTGGAACCCGCGAAGAGCGCGTCGCCTTCTCCTTCGAAGGCTCCGGAATCGAGCTCGAGCACATTGAACTCGTTTCGCTCGAACCAGCGACGAAAGTAGGACTCCTCTGCTTGCCGCTCCTTGTGTCGAAATCGCGAAAGCACGACATCCCGCCCACAGACCAAACCGGCATTGGCCGTGAATACCATGTCAGGCACCCCATCTTCATGGTCGACGTATTCCAACCAAGCTCCAAGCCGGAGAAGGTGATGATGAAGATTGCGCCACTGACTACTCGCTAAGGTCTTCTCAGGCAGCTTCGTCAGATCCATCCAGGGATTGATTTGATAGCGGACATCGTAGTCCTCTGGCCAGCACACAAGCCATCTTTTGTTAGGAAAGAGATCTTTGGGGAGATGAGTCGCTGCCATATCATCCTTAAAAACCGCGCCTTGATATTCGAAAATTCAAGCCTCTCTGCCCTATTGTATACGAGATGAGAACTCGTCGTCAGTAGAGATCCCGACTATTTCAGTGACTTCGGTAAATCCGGCGCCGGCTTATCTTATGACCCTACTTTCCGGAAAGCCGTCTTCCTCTATATACTTGTACCAATGAGCCCCCCTTTCAGAAGCCCCCTCCTCTGTTTCGCCCATCGTGGCGCCTCTGGTCATGAACCCGAAAACACGCTTCGAAGCTTCTCCAAGGCGCTAGACCTTGGGGCTTCGTGGATTGAATTCGACGTGCGCGCCGTGGAGAATGAAGCAGTTGTCTTTCATGATCGAACCCTGACACGGTGCGCAAAGCGCCTCGGATTCATCGATCGTCAATCACTGGCGACTGTGCGATCGTACGATGTCGGGCAAGGCGAACGAATCCCTTTATTCTCAGAGGTATTAGCGCTCATCAAAGGCAAAGCAAAAGCGCAGGTGGAACTCAAGGGCTACAACTCAGCAACTGTGGCGGCTCGCGTGATTCGAGAGGCACTTGCGCTAGGATGGCAGACGAATGATTTTCTTGTTTCGGCCTTCGACCAGAACGAATTAAGCATGTTCAAAAGAGAGCTCCCTGCAGTTCCGCTAGGGCTGCTCATCTACGGATATCCGATCAACGTCGACGAGATGATTAAAACGTTCGAGCCAATCTCAATTCATCTGCACATTGACTCCGTCACCACTCAGCGAATTACTGATGCCCATGCCAGAGGACTCGATGTTTACGTCTACACGGCGAACGAGGTACGTGACATCGAGAGCCTTCGAGATATGGGCATAGACGGACTCTTCACGAATTATCCGGAACGAGTACTTGGACTCACCCGCAAGAACGCGCGCAGCTAGACCACAGTAACCTAGGGAAGCGAGGCAAACCTATGTTTCCTCGCACGTGAACGTGCTCGTGAACGTGAACGTAAACGTACCCGAAACAAAAACCTCAAGTTTTTCGGGTACGTTAACGTTTACGAGCACGTTCACGTGGTTATTTCAAAAGTGAGACTATGGGGTAGGTTTTGCCTTGCTTCCCTAGGGAAGCAAGGCAAAAATCCCTCCCTGCTGCGAAAGCTGGCCATGGGTGACTCACCCCAACCGGATCGTCCGGCTCTAAATATTAGCGGTGATGCGAATATAGTGAAGTGCAACGTGGTTGTAGGCGAGGTCTCTGGCATCGGGCTCGCATCAGAATCAAAGCGCAACTCGTTCCGCAACAATATCGTATCTATCAACGACAGGGCCTTGAGTGGCGTGGGAATTGACGGTGGCGACTCGGCGTGCTCCAACACCTGGAAAGAAAACGAGTTCATCACTGAATCTGAAGGAGATGGAGCGAACGAGGGATGTATTTAGAGCGCGTAACAAAAATCTCCTCTGCTGCGGCCAGCTGCAAGCTCGCGGGGCTGCGTCTTCGGCTCAAGTCGAGTAGCTAGGAGAGGTCACCCT
>JBIIOE010000141.1:0-8595 GCA_044337105.1 Bdellovibrionota bacterium
CGACTTCGTCAAACTTCGCGCAACAATCCTCAGTGTATCTCAGAGGATACACCTCCGGTTGTTTCGCTCGTTTTCCTCGTCTCGCCTCGCATCTCGCCAACCTCGCTACGAAGCTACTTTTGAGACCTGTTCTACGCGAGCGGAATACGGATAGAGGTAGGTTGAAATTCGCGGCGATCGTTTTCTACCGTCAGTGCCTCTTCGCCCCAATCGTGTCCGACCATGGCTGAGTTGAAGGGAAAGCGCCCCTCTTCGTTGGGGTCGTAGGTGGTACTTGTGATGTAGAACAGATGCGCTTCTTTGCTGAGTACCTTGCAGCCATGCAGTACTCCCGGCGGGATCTTTACGCACACTTCGTGTGTGTCACCATCGATGGAAGAGTCTCCCATATTGATCACAAGCTTCTTGCGATAGGTCGGACTCTCAGGTCGGTTGTCAAAGAGCACAGTCTGTATCTTTCCGATTGGGCAGTACCACCAATCGGTCTGGACGTGGTGATAGTGCCACGCTTTGACGACATTCAGCTGCATCTTGCTGTGGCTCCATTGGCCGAACACCCCTCCCACGAAGAATGCATCGGTCGAACGAATCACCTCCCTGAAAAAACCACGAGGATCGTTGTGCGTCTTGAGGCTCTTGATAATGACACCGACGATCTCGTCGTCAGACGGTAAGGTTGCTTGAGTTTGCATGTCTTCGGTAATTGTACAGGTCATGATCTTATTCCACGCTACGTCGCTCGAATTGTCCTCGACGAAGTGAGAAAAAGCAAGCAGTTCGCCGAGTAGCTAAGCCGTTTTCGCGCTTGCTCGGAGGAGTCGGTCCATGATCGCCTCTCCTAATCCGACGGGGTTACAGGTATCGACAATGATTACATCGAGCGACAAGGCATCGAGCTCTCGTAGCGCGGCAAAAAGGCGGGCCGCGACCTCTTCGAGATCGCCTCGTTCGCTCAATATTCTCGTTTCCGTCGGAACGAACGAAAGCTCATGCGGGCCAAAAAGTATCACGCCGATACGACCGGGAAGTGCGGTGTTTGGGGGGAGAGTGCTGTGGAGTCGCACCGGAGTGCGTGGGGCGTAGTGCTTGGCGAGAAGCCCAGGTGAGAGTTTAACCTCTTGTTTCTCGTCAAGATCTGTCGCGCCGAGCACCTCTGTTTCGAGGACCTCTTCGAGCTTTGCTCTCGTAATAGCGCCTGGTCGTAATATACGAGGGCTTTGTTCCAACAGCGAGAGCACTGTCGACTCAAGGCCGATAGCGCAAGGCCCTCCATCCAAGACGCACTGTACCTTCGAGCCCAAACCGCTACGCACATGCTCTGCGGTGGTTGGACTCACGTATTCCGATGGGTTCGCGCTCGGAGCGGCTAGGGGGCCCCCGAATGTCGAAAGCAGCGCGAGGGCGACCGGATGGTTTGGAATGCGAATCGCTACCGTGTCTCCTCCCGCAGATACCGATGGTGCAATTTCATCCTTGCGAGGGAGCACGACTGAGAGGGGGCCGGGCCATAATGTTGATAGCTTTTCAAGGCGTCTGGAGATGAGCTGAGGGTCGAATGATCGCTCGATATCGCAGTACTTCGCGATAGCAGAAGGGTCGGCAACGTGAACTATTAGGGGATTGGTCGACGGGCGCCCCTTTACTTCGAAGATCTTTCGAACGGCGCTTTCGTTGGTAGCATCAGCTCCGAGACCGTACACCGTCTCGGTCGGGAACGCCACGAGCTCCCCTGCTTTGAGAAGTCGCACAGCTTCCTCTATCGAGGAATCGGAGGGGTTGAGTGGAAGCGTTTTCACACGCCAGAGTATACGTACAACGCGCATCCAGGGCAAAAATGGCGCGTTTGGGCTAGCGACGTGGTTGTGGAGCGCTCAAAAAGACCAGAGTTGCCTTGGCCCATCCCTTAGAGCCGCCAGCGCCAGGGGCGATTGCGGATAGCTCTCGAGGGGCCTCCTTCTCCTGTAAGACCCCACTCAAAAGCAATCGAATCTCCGTCTTGGTGGGAGACGCACTCAGAATTCTGATAGGCACAGTCGTGTCTTTGCGCTTACCCATCCAGGTATAAATACCGGAGAGGAGATAGGTGTTGTCTGTGCTCCTCACAAGGGAGGTGCTCTCAAATGTTGTCGAAGGCGGGTTTACGCGCGCGAGGGCAGTCTGCAAGAGCATCGCCTGTAGAATCTGGTCAGGGCTCAGTTGGGCGGATTGGAGATTGAGGGTCATCTTGACGAATGACCGTTCGAGTCGCTCGAGGTCGAGGTTAAGGGTTCCTTTGAAGTCTTTCAGTGCGCCTTGCATCTGGAGCGCTGGGGCTTTGGAGTCGACTCCAAAGCTTATTGATGACGAGGGGCGCGATAATACCTGCTGAATCGGAAGGCAATCAGCGCCTTTTATATGGCTGAAGCTGATTAAGATTAGTAAAATCAGATGCTTGACTGGTTTTTGAAGGGCGACCACTGTCATATGCCCCCAAGGCTACAGGATCTCTAGGGGAGAGGACCATAGGTCTACTAGAACTTCCGCATGGCTATGGCCAGATCTCTTGTACGAAAAATCCCATCAAAATGGCCTCGAGAGGTGGTGCTGTTTGAATTCCGTGCTATTCTCCCCGGCCCGTTTGGCTGCTTTGAAATGGCCTATGGGCGCTCGTGATCGTAGCTGTGAACACCAGTGGTCTTCAGAACGCAGACCGTTGATTACCTGTTATTGTGTTGCGCATGTCGAAGAAGCTGAAACGCTCCACTGACCAACTCTTCCATGGCCTCGTGACAGAGGGGGCTGATGGCTGCAGCGCTCTGCGAGTAGCCTATTTCGATGTGACAGATCAAGGCGTGTCGTTTCTGCGCCGCAACGGGGAGGAGATCGAGGTACTACCTTTCTCCGCTATGCGTGTTCGCAAGTCGAGTTGTGGTCGTAAGGGAACTGCTTTTCAGGGTAAGGCGGAGTTCCCGATTCTATACGTTAACAACTACGATAGTGTCGAAGCTATCCGGCGCAGAGCGCCGGCCCGAGTACAGCAGCAGCTTTTCGCGATGATGCCCAGACAACGCTCCTTAAGCGATTCACTGCGGCTTGTGGCCGGGGGAATCGTCATGGTCGTGACGATGTTGTGGGCTATTCCGTTGACTTAGGGAAGCAGCTCTTCGATTTTCTGCTCGTCCTGAGCAGAGGGATTCAAAATAGTCACGTGACCCAATTTTCTACCTGGGCGAGGTGATTTGCCATAGAGGTGGAGTTTGGCGCTCGCGACACTCGAGATCGTCTCAAGTGGTGGGATGGTTCCAATCAGATTGAACATGACTGCTCGAGCATGGGGCTCAACTGATCCGAGGGGCATCCCGGTAATTGCGCGGATATGGTTTTCAAACTGACTGGTGACGACGCCATCGATTGTGGCATGTCCCGAGTTGTGGACCCGTGGGGCGATCTCGTTCGCGAGAAGCTCGCCACGTACATGGAACAGCTCGATGCCGATCACGCCGACGTAGCTAAGTTCTTCGAGTACCTTCGTCGCGATCTCGTGCGCGGCGGTGCGTAACTCGGGAGAGACATCGGGTGCTGGCATCTCCGAGCGATGCAAAATTCCGTTGCGGTGGTCGTTTTGTGCCAGCGGATAGGTGAGCACGGTACCGTCCTGAGCTCGGACCGCAATGACTGACAGCTCGCGGGAGAAGGGCACAAAGCCCTCCACGATCAGGGGCGAACCGCCAAGTTCCCTCCATGCCGCCGCGATATCGTCCTCGCTTTCGAGCATTCGTTGCCCCTTGCCGTCGTATCCTAGCCGACGTGTCTTGACCATGCAGGGCAGCCCAAGAGTGTCACACGCATCACGCAGTTCGCTCTCTGTGTCGGCTGCTTTGAATCGAGGTGTGGCTACGCCGAGCCCCTGCAGGAATTCTTTTTCTATCAAACGGTCTTGAGATACCTCGAGGGCTCGGGGAGGGGGAAAAACCGGCACGAACTGCGCCAGATGATGGGCGGCGTTGCACGGCACATTCTCAAACTCGTAGGTAATAATGTTGCAGTGCTTGGCGAAGCTCTCTAAGGCCCTTTGATCGTCGAACGAGCCAACCGTGGTAGCTCCGAGCCCGTTGCATGGAGCACCTTCGGCCACGTCGAAGAACGAGAAGGTGTGTCCGAGCGGGTATCCAGCAAGAGCCAGCATCCTTCCAAGTTGACCAGCGCCTAAAATTCCGATTCGCATTGTGTCAGCCGTTTTTCAATGAGGGAGAGGGGAGTGCCAGCACCTTCTCAGTTTGTGTTGTGCGGAAGCGCTGGAGAGATTTGGAGATGTCGGCATGTTTGATGCCTAATATGCTAGCCGCAAGAACCGCCGCATTGGTCGCGCCTGCCTTTCCGATCGCCACAGTAGCTACAGGAATACCAGCAGGCATCTGTACTATCGAGAGCAGGGAGTCCATGCCGTGGAGTGCTCTCGATTCAACGGGTACACCTATTACCGGAAGATGGGTCAGAGAGGCCACCATTCCTGGCAGATGTGCGGCTCCGCCGGCCCCCGCAATGATGACCTCGAGGCCGCGTTCAGCGGCCTCAGAGGCATAGGACATCAGGAGATGAGGAGTTCGGTGTGCCGAAACCACTCGGGTCTCGAAGGCAACACCGAGCGACTGCAGCGTTTCCGCACAGCCTTGAAGGGTATCCCAATCAGATTGCGAGCCCATTATGAGCCCGACCAGAGGTGAGGTGCCGTTGGTCGTCATAGTCATCAAGCGTACCCTTGAGGGGAAACCTCAGTCAATGCGATCTATCCAACATCGCGGGTAACCTTAAACGGAGTCTGGCTACTTCCTAGTTCTGAATCAACTTGGCTGTCGTCAGCAGCTCAACGAGTTGATCCGCTACATACCGGTGCCCCAGTTCGTTGGGATGGCACCCATCCGAGGTGACGTAGAAGAGCTCGTTTCGCTTTAGATCGTCTGAATAGGCACGCTCCATGCGTTCCACATAGTCGGGATACAATTCTCCCTTCTGGATGTGGGGAAGAAGTTTGACGAGCTGGCTTTGGCCATTCAGCCAAAGAAACCCGTTCTTTTGGGCGCCGAGTCGGGCCTTTCGGGCATAGCTCGGGGGCGTGCACAGTCCTAAGAATATTACTTCCTTGCTGCCCAGCACCTCTGCCGACTGGGCCATCGTAATCATATTTCGACCGTAGTCCCGCACGGATACGGCGCGTACGCGGCTGGGCGTGGACTTGCCTGCTGCCAAGCTCGATGCTCCGGATGGTTTCGATCCAGGGAGAAGCCCTTTGAGTAAGGTGACAAGAGCGCTCTTTTGCAGAACAGCAACTACTTTCAAGAGAGAGCGCTTCTGCGTGAATCGCGATACCTGCTCTGTGTGGCTTGTGAATACGTCCTTGGCATCGTTAGCGCCAAATCCCAAGATGACGACATCGGATTGATATTGTGGGGCGAAGGTATCGAAGATCAGCTTTCCGTATGCCGAAGAATCTCCGGGGATAGCGAAATTGGCGACTTCGATGGTCTTCTCGGGATAATGCTTCTGGAGCTCTTGTTGAAGCAGCATCCACCACGAGTCCTCGGCGTTGACTCCCCATCCAAAGGAGCTCGAGTCACCGAACACCACGATACGGAACGTGTTGGGCCCTTTCTCTGGTGTGACGAGAGGGCCTCGAAAACCGAGTGCGTTCGCCGCGATCTCGTATCTTCGCTCTCGATCAGCGGAGATGAGGCTGAAGGTGTTCTTAACCGACTTGTGCGCGTTCGGAATCAAGCGAACTCGATATCCGTCACCTTCAACGAACATCGAGAGCCAATCGAGGGCGTCTTTGGAGGGTTTTGCTCGAGCAATTGCGTTGGCATCTTTCATCATCCATGTCGGCATTTCGAGCGCGACAGGCTGAGCTGCTGGTGCGGCTCCTACGCCAGTCAACAGCAGAAGGCGAGCAATTCCTTCGAGAATCAGAAGGAGTACACACGGTACCCCGACACTGAGGAGGATCTTCTGTTTGAGAGAAAGGGGAGTCGAGTCGTTGGGCATGGGGATACTGCTACAAAGTGCTCAATCGCAAAACTACTACCGGTGCAGCTGTGTCAAAGTTTACGGTCTGATCACATCAGAGGCCGGCGCATGTGCACATCGCTGGAGCTCGCTTTCGAGCTGCATGTGCATCTCCCTCGAAGGTGTACCTTTTATGAGCGCTCCTGACCATCCGGTGTCGAAATTAGCCAAGCACGTACGATCGATGAGCTGCGCACCCAAAAAAGAGAGTCCGATGAGGGTGTCGTCAGGATTGAGGAGCGAGAACTGCCCGCGTTTGCCAGCCAATGCACCGGCCTCTGTGCCGTGACAAAACGTGTGTTCTGCAGATGCCTTGAAACAGGTGTCGCGCTCCTGGCCGCTGTAGGCAAAGCATTCCTTCACCAGATCCGTACAGCGCTCGAAATCCTCGGCAGCATGAGCTGTAGCGGCGATCACGAGTGATACACATGAAAGTATAGTTGTTGGAATCGTCCTCATTGTCTTCCTCACGGGGGTGGTTGTCGGGTGTTTGGCAGGGAAGGCGTGTGCGCAGTCGCCCGAATGCCTGCTTCCAAGAACCGCCCCGAGGATACCACTGCTACGGATCTCAGGCTATGTTTGTGAGCACAAAGAACAACTGCCTTAAGTGGTTGAATACTGACACAATTCAGTTAGGGTGCCAAGGCACGAGGAGGGGTGAATAAAAGCTATCTCTGTATCTCCGGCGCCTTTACGGGGTTCTTTGTCGATGAGGAGAACTCCGAGGTCTGCGAGCCGGGTGAGTTCAAAGCGTATGTCGGGAACCCTATAGCAGATGTGGTGCAAGCCGGGTCCGCGTGACTTGAGGAACTTGCCGAGGGGTGAATCCGGTCGAAGAGCGCTCAGCAGTTCGACCTTTGCTCCGCCGGTGCTCAAGAATGCCAGCTCGACCCCTTGAGGCTCTAATCTCTCTCTCAAGGTCACGGTGGTGGTGGCCATGCTTGCATAAAGCGAGATCGCTTGCTCGAGATCGGTCACCGCTATGCCGATGTGGTCGACGCTCCAGCTTTCCGAAATGATGTTGCCCATAGAATACAAGGTCGCGCACTTGAGCTTCTAGAGCAAGCGGAAAGGTCGTCGTCAATGCAGTGCCATGCGCAGGCAGAGGTACGCCGCTGCTCCCGACAGGTAGCCGGCAACTGCTAGGAAGGAGATACGTTGCACGTACCAGAAGAAGTTTATCCTCTCCAAGCCCATAGCAGCAACGCCGGCTGCGGAGCCGACGATGAGTGCGCTACCGCCGGTTCCAGCGCAGTATGCGAGAAATTGCCAGAAGAAGTCGTCCATCGGGTAGTGGGAGAGAGAGTACATGCCCTGCGCAGCGGCGACGAGCGGCACATTGTCGACTATTGCGGAGAGCAATCCTATCAGGAGTCCGACGATCGTGGCGTTGCCGATCGCCGTATCGAGCCAAGTCGCCAGGCCGGCTAATATCTGTGTGCTTTGGAGCGATGATATCGCTAGAAGTATCCCGAGAAAAAACAGAATGCTTGGTGTGTCGATCTTCCGTATCGCGTGATTCACCGAGAAAATGTCCTTCTCTGCTTCATCTTTGTCGCTGTGAATCATCTCGGTGACGACCCACATCACTCCTAGACCGAATAGCATTCCCATGAAGGGCGGAAGGTGCGTTACAGCCTTGAAGAGGGGCACCATGAGGAGAGTCCCTAATCCTAAACCGAAGACAGCGTTGCGTTCAAAAAGGGATGATGTGCGTGTCTCGTCCGAGAGGCGTCTCGGGGGTGCGAATTCCCCTCTTAAGCGCGAGGCGAGGATCCACGTAGGCACGAGTAAACACACGAGGCTGGGGAGGAATAGGCTCGTGACGGTTGGTAAGGCTGAGATCTGCCCGCCGATCCACAACATGGTAGTGGTAACGTCTCCCATGGGAGACCACGCTCCTCCGGCGTTGGCTGCTATCACCGTCAAGCCTACGAAAAGAAGGCGCTCCTCTCTGTCTTCTATGAGCTTCCGTAGGAGGCTGACCACCACGATAGTGGTCGTCAGATTGTCGAGGATCGCCGAGAGGAAAAAGGTGAGTAGGGAGAGTAACCAGAGAAGCGAGCGCTTGTTGGTAGTGCGTATTCGAGAGGTGATAATGTCGAAGCCGTCATGCGCGTCAATGAGCTCGACCACCACCATGGCGCCCAGGAGGAAGAACAGAATCCCCGAAACTTCGCCCATGTGATGCTCCAGCATCCGCGTCACGGCGTGTTTGTCTCCTTCGCTCACGATGAAGATCGTCCAGCACAGCGTGCCCGTGACGAGTGCCGAGGCGGCTTTGTTCAACCTCAGGGAGTGTTCGAGGGTTATGGCGCTGTAGCCGACGAGAAAGGTTGCTAGAAGAAGAAAGGTAACGGTGTCCATACTTTCTCGCTACGGGCAGGCTGTTGAGGTTCTACGTTAGAGCGCGTAACAAAAATCTCCTCCGCTGCGGCCAGCTGCAAGCTCGCGGGGCTGCGTCTTCGGCTCAAAATGTGCTCAACGTGCCACAGAGGGCACGTCTCCGCGCCTTTTGAGCCTGCATCCTTGCCCCTCGACCTTTCGCGTGGCCTC
>JBIIOE010000220.1:0-2523 GCA_044337105.1 Bdellovibrionota bacterium
TCGAAAGTTGCTCCGTGGCAAACGTATTCCCACTAATGACTTTCCGGGAGGCAGCCCTGTCGAAGAGACACTCCTCCAACCATTTCGTTTCCTGCGTAACCTTCTGGATGCTTATCGCTATATGATAGCAAACTCCCTTATGTATGAGAGGACTATAGCAGCCTCGATCCCCCATAAACGACCGACGAGGATTCAGCTCTTCTAGTCTATTCACTCGAGCCAGCTCCGCAGAGCCGCCAGTTGCCAGGCATGCAGGTCGGCGCGATACGGTACAATGTAATAGGTGCTGTGAGGGTGGCGATTAAAAGATAAACCTCACAGCACACACCGGCGCATCCAGAAACTTTCGGCTACCTCAAAAGCCCCCGAAGCGAACTTCGAGAGTGGTCATCAAATGCTTTGAGCAGCGCCTTGTGGTCTAGCCCTGACTTGACGAGGCACATGTCGTCTATTCCCAGCGATTTAAAGAACGAGGCTACTCGTTTGCCCCCATCAGGCCCTATGGCGAGTGCATTCAGCTGGAAATCGCGCGCGGAGAACTCCGTAACGCGAGGCCGAATGTCTTCTACCTTGGAGGAACTTATCGGGTATGCGACTGAGTCAATCTCGATTCCATCGAGACCATCGGTTGCGATCATGATCGCGCACCGAATACGTGTCCCTTCCTCCGTGGCATCCGAGACTAGCCCCTTGAGGTGATCCAAGATACCTCCCAGTAAATCGAGAACTGGGGAAAATTTGCTCTGCTGGATGGCAGATACCTCAAGCTCCGCTACGTCCTCCCGTGGCTGCCACCCTGGGTGGATAGCCCCATGGAAGTTTACCAAGAGCACCCAAGTTTTATCGCCAAGCGTCCCAGCCTTCAATGCCCGCAACGTACGATTCACCTCGCTAATCTGCAACGAAAAAAGCGATTCGTCGCCGATTGTCGTATGCATCGTGCTCGGCGAATTATCCAGAAAAACCACCAGATACCGATAACCCTCGCTAAGTTCGGGCTTTCGAACAAAGTGACTATGACTGGAATCAACCATACTACACCGTCCTTTCCTACGAGCTCCTGAAAGAGAACTAGAAACACGCAGATGCCCCACGACAAGGGCAGATCTGCGCGGATACTTCAACCTGGCATGCTGAACAACGAGTCCAGCGTGTCCCCCGCAACAGCTCTTCGGGGAAAATCCCTCGGCGACCGCCCTTGAACACCTCATAGAGGTGGTTGTAGAGCGGTTCACTGAGGGGTTCGAGCGGCCGTCGCAATCCCGAGCCTTTGACGTTGACGTTTCGGTCAAAGATGCTGACCCCAGACAACGCCCGTACTCGCAAACGATCGAGCTCTGGCTTCTTTAACGCCTCGTAATGAGTTCCGTCCCATGGCATACGCCCAACGAGAACATCGAGCTCTACGCAAGCGAATCCAAACCAATCCGAATCCTTGGAGTAGTTCTTTCTGCGTAACCAGGCACGCCGATCGCTATCCCGCAGGGATAACCTCTGCGCAAGTAGCCGCGGATCGACCGTCTTGTCGCAGAGCGTCTCGCATGGATATCCCGGAATATCGTACGCAAGCGTATCGATTGCCACGAATCCCGCTGGCCCGAATCCCACATTGGAAGGATTTACCTCACCCATCAAGACCTTACGCCGGTGGCATTCGGTAATAAAGGCGTGTAATTCCAGTAGAACGTCAGTCGCCTGCGACGCCGTCCAATTCCTTGCATCGTCCTTGAACGAGCGCAGATTCTCGACGTACTCCATCGTGTGACCAACTACATATCCGGAATCAGCAAGATGGATCGGAAGTTTCGGAGCGAGTGCCTTGGAAGGCAAAAGCTTCCTCATCACTTTCATTTTCTTGAGAAACCGCCTACGCACGAACCACGACGCATTCGTCGTAATCAACTTACGCTCGAAACGGAGCACGGTGTCTCCGTTGAGTCGCACCCACGCCTCTCCGCCGTTCTTGACCAGTCGGGCATCAAAGCATGGAGAACGACGGGGCCAAGGAAACCCCTTCCGGTGAACGTCAAGCTGCTGCCCAAAATGCCCGAGACCGGCTGCGCCTGTCCTACCTCTTCCTTCGTTGGCCACAAAACAGAGAGCTCGTGGCGCAGGCCCTCTCACGCTGTTCAGACCAAAGGCCAAAACATGAGTACGTCTCCTCACCAAGTTTAAAGGAGAGATTTTATGCCGTCCTGGGAGCGCTCTTTGGGGAGGGGAATCCAAGTGAAGCAAGGCAAAACCTACCCGTAGCGAGAAAGTGGAGGTTGGGTTGATATTCGATTTTCGTGATGTGAAAAAACCGCAGGTGTATCCTCTGCGATACTCTGAGGATTTTCCTACATCGCGAAAGTCGGAGAGCAACCCAAGATCCGCTTTCGTAGCAGGGAGGGGTTTTGCATTGATTCCCAAGCGTATCCGCAACCAGAAAGCCTCGCTGGAACTGAGATGCGACTTCATCGTCGTGAAAGGAGATCGGGAATCGTGCTGAGTGGAAACGACACATGAATATCAGTCTCGATG
>JBIIOE010000221.1:0-2514 GCA_044337105.1 Bdellovibrionota bacterium
GCGCATTAAAGATAGTTGATTTCCCGACATTCGGGAGTCCGACGATACCACAAGTAAATCCCATGCTGCCCCGTAAGAAGTATTGAGTGGGAGTTGATAAAACGTGCCTTGCAGGAGCGCGCACCAGTGCACTACGCGAGGTTACTGCGAGGACATAACACGGTATGTGCCTGTAATTCAACTTGACGCCGGTGCGCGGCATTCCATCAGATAAGGCTTGAGCAAGTCCCAACACCGGCTGTTACTTCAAAAATATCCGCACACAGAAGAGATTAGTTGTTTACCGAGCATCCTTTGAAGCGGACAAGCGTCCAGGAGGCAGTCTCCTGGTAGGCAAGCGTTGTCCCGGTCTGTGTTTCCTCTATTTGATTTGACCGAACATGTTCGAGGGGGGTTGAAGGAGCTGAAGCACTCGACCCTCGTCTAAATTGGCTTGAGCCAAGAGAGCAGTAGTGACGTTTGCAAGGATTTGAAGACGCACGCTTCTTGCCAGTTCCTCAGCATAGTTCGGAGCTTTGATATTTTCCAAGCTCGTCTGATACACCTCTCGGGCATTGGTCATTTGATTGACGGCTGTCTCCAGGCGACTTTCCGCACCGAATAACTCGGCTCTTCGTTGAGTCAAGGTTTGTATGGCGTCCTCGATGGGGTTGACAGCGTAGTGAGAGGCCCAAGCAGCGATGCTGGCGGTAGCGCCCGTGATACTAACGGTTAGTGTACCCGTTGTGGTGCGTAGCCCGACTGACTCCATGGTCGCCAGTGTTTGAGGAACAAGTATCGTGTTCTGGCTGGCATTCCCTTCGAGTCCTACCTGTATGTAGAGCTCTCTGGAGCTCGAGAGCATCTTGAAGCTGTTGAACTCCGTAGATGCAGCGATGCGGTCTGCTTCCGAGCTCAAAAGGGCGAATTCGGCGTCGAGAGCACTGCGTTGCTCTGGGCGCAGTAGTGAATTTGCGCCGGTCGATGCGATCTCCTTCATTCGCGAGAGAACGAGGATTATCTCGGAGATCCCATCGATAGCCATACTGGTAGCGGCGATGCCAGACGTACCGTTCGAGATGGCCGCACCAGCTTTCCTGATATCAAGCTGCATGCGAGTAGCAAGAGCCTGTCCGCCAGGGTCAGAGCTCGGACTGATGAAGCGACTCCCACCTGCCAAGATCTGTAGCGACTCCCCTAAGTCTTTGGAGATGCGCGACAGTGCACTGGTAATTTTCAGCGCGTCTGATCTGACTAAAAACGAGAGCTTCATGGTGATAGATCTGTGTTTTCAGATGGTAGGATGCGAAGAGCGACTCCAAGGGGTTAGCTTTGTACAATGGCGGCTGTCTCTAATTATAACGAGGTTTTTGCTAGGGGTGAACCCTAAATAAATCGAGAAGTTGCCCGTTTGCCCTGCGTGCCAAGTATTTGACGGTATCTTGATGAAAGCTCAGTGGTAAGGGGTTGGTAGGTGCCGCCAGCTGAAGTACTGTATGAGACTAAAGACTCATATTCAGCACTTTGTGAGGGATTCTACCATGCCACCTAGAACTCGCAATCGATACGACCCAGCCAGTGTAAAGCCCTTTCGTATCAGTCGTTCGAAGCTTGATCTCTTCTTGCAATGTCCGCGGTGTTTTTATCTCGATCGCCGACTTGGCGTGTCGCAACCTTCAGGCCCACCGTTTAGCTTGAACTCTGCAGTCGACGGGCTGTTGAAGTGTGAGTTTGATTCGTACAGGGAAAGGGGAGCTGCTCATCCACTAATGGTGCAGAACGGTATAGACGCTGTGCCGTTTAGGCATGCCAGACTCGAAGAGTGGCGCGACTCGTTGAGACGAGGAATATCTTCGGCGATAGCCGGTACAAATCTCGAGATTACCGGTGGTGTGGACGATGTCTGGGAATCTCGAACTGGTGAATTGTATATCGTCGACTACAAAGCGACTGCCAAGGCAGGCGAGGTATCTCTCGATGCCGAGTGGCAGATCGCATACAAACGGCAGGTTGAGGTCTACCAGTGGCTCTTTCGAAAGAACGGCTTCACGGTCTCCAATACTGCGTACTTCGTCTACTGTAACGGCGACCTGAAGAAAGGTTCTTTCGAGGGATGCCTGCATTTCTCGATCAAGGTGATCCCGTACGAGGGCAATGCTGGATGGGTCGATGACGTCGTGAATCGAATGTATGTGACCTTGCAGTCCGATCGTATTCCTTGCGCTGGTGAGGGGTGTGACCTGTGTGAGTATCGCAGCTCGGCGGCAGAGGTTGAAGGGCGGCGTGTCGCCTCTGTGGTGTAAAGTTCGCCCTGATGGATCATCCCTGGTTGAAGTTCAGGTTGGTCGATTGCGTCGAGCGAATGCTCGAGTGAATGGCCCCACCTGGACTTGAACCAGGCATCGCGTGTTTGCTCCAAGCTACGGACGCGGTGCGTCCTTCGCGTCGCGCACGTTAAATCGCTCGCTAGCTCGCGTTTTTGAGGATCATCCCTGGTTCAAGTCCAGGTTGGTCGATTTTCTTGAGTGAACGCTT
>JBIIOE010000222.1:0-2501 GCA_044337105.1 Bdellovibrionota bacterium
GATTCTTCCACCTCGCCAGAATCGGAGAGCAGCCCAAGATCCACTAACTGGCGTACGAGCGGTAACAGCTCCTTCTCCTCATCCTCATCATCATCCTGTTCACATATGAAGGAACACCGTATGCTCAATCATCGAGCATAACTTCTCACGTGGAGCGTAGTATGGATGCCAAAGAAACCCTTATCGCAAACCTTCTTCCGGGGGCACGAGCTGCCCTCTCCTATGCAGAAAAACTACTGGTGGGAATCCCCAGCGAACAGGCGGCGCGAAAGCCTGTCGTAAACGGTACTCGTATCGAAACAAATCACCCTGTGTTCTTATTCGGTCACCTGGCGCTGTATCCCGCCTTGTTGGCTGAGCTGACCGGGCTACCTCAAAATGACGTTGCCGTTCCTGAACACTATCCAGCGCTATTCCAGATCGGAACCCCATGTCACGACGACCCGAGCGGTGAGATCTACCCGAAACTGTCAGAGGTAGCGGAGCGCTTCTTGAACGGCACCCGAGTAGTCTTGGACCTTCTTCCCCAAATCGACATGCTCGCGCTCTCTAAGGAGCTGGAGAACCCTTCGCGCCGCGAGAGATTCGGAACAGTAGGCGCCTTCGTTGCGTACATCCTCCTCGCTCATCCACAAGTTCATCTCGGACAATTGAGCGTTTGGCGCCGTTGCATGGGACTTTCCGCCGCCTGACGCAGGCTGCTGATAAAAAAGAAGCCACGGCACCTCCCGATGTAGGTGCCGTGGCTCTAAAGGACGCTAGGGAGAAGAGGCAAAGCCCATCCCTGCCACGAACTTCATCATTGCCTGCTGCTGATGAAGTTCGTGGGTCCCTCCTTTATCGACACTCCTTGTCAAAGCGCGGACACTGGGCGAGGCTCGCCTCCCCCTGTGCCTTGAGTGCCTTGGCCTTCGCGACTAAAGGTTGAAGCTTGCTGCGAACACTCGCGCGACGAGCACTCTTCGAGGACATAAGGCTCGAAAGCTGCTTCAACTGGAGCGAGTACACATTCGACAACGAGCCGAGCGTTGCACCGCGATCGATCGTGCGACAGCCAACTTCAGGATTCGTGCATGAGTACGTCACTTCCGGAATATCCGAAGAGAGACGCATCGCTGTCTGAACAAGTTCGTCCGCCCGGCTCGATGCGCGTTGCATCTGCGCCGGTACACCACGCACCGTGCCACGAGTAGCCCCGGCCTTAGCTCTTCCTGAAGCACGCCCCTTGACCCCGGTCGGCTGGTGAACCGCATACAGCGCCTGCTTGGTGATTTCACCCATCTGAGCAGATGCGTATACGATATCGTCTCTCAACGCTCCCGTCTTGTGAGTCGAACACCCGCTGGCACTGCAACCAGGGGTCGACGACGTAACTCTGGCCAACGATCCGTCGAGACTCCATTCGGAGCTGTCTCTCAGTATCGTCGTGAACACAGCCGGATGAAGTCCCGAGAGGAACGTCACGGGCTGCGTGCCACTGCTAGGCGCCGGATACACCGAGTTCAAGAAACCCACATTGATACGCACTGCGAAGGGATTCGGATTCGAATACCCGAAAACCACCTTGCCTGAGTCTTGCACACATTCAGCGCGAGGCTGAATTGGCTTACAGCTCGGCGAGGACTTGGACGCAGTCACCGATGAAAGCGACCCTCCCTGAGTACGAACAGTCCACGTGATCGGCGAACCGTCGAACAATATCGCGCTCGAGCCTGGATGCCTTCCCGGCTGGAATGTCGTTACCTGACCTCTGTTTCGTGGCGCAGGATTGATATCGTTCTGAGTACCGAGCGTCGTGTTCGATAGAACTTCGAGCGCCTGGCCCCCGAGATACTCATAGCCGAAGTACGCCGTGTATGTACCGTCCCGGTTGTCGTAGACACAATCGAGCCCAAGTGAAACCGCCTGAGCATCATTACACTCGTCGTTATCCTGCGAAGTAGAGCAACCTGGATCAGCGAGATCCACCAATCCGTCTAGATCGTTGTCGATGCCATCCTGACACTGCGACTTAGGATACGACTCATCGTTGTCCGCAACGTTCGAGCAGCTGTAATCCGCCAAGTCGATCGCTCCATCACAGTCGTTGTCGATACCGTCACTGCACTGGGTCTTGCCTTCGTACTCATCGTTGTCTTGAGCACTGGAGCAGCCAGAATCTGCCATGTCGATCTTACCATCGAGGTCGTTATCGATTCCATCCTGACACTGTGCCTTAGGGTTCCTCTCGTCGTTGTCGTCAGGTGATGAGCAGCTGAAATCAGCCATGTCTGTGGCTCCATCACCGTCATTGTCGACGCCATCCTGGCACTGAGACTTCGCATCGAACTCGTCATTGTCCTGAGGGCTCGAGCAACCTGGGTCGGACATGTCGGTCCTACCGTCGTTGTCGTTATCTACCCCATCCTGACACTGTGCCTTAGGGTTCCTCTCGTCGTTGTCGTCAGGCGATGAGCAGCTGAAATCAGCCATGTCTGTGGCTCCGTCACCGTCATTGTCGA
>JBIIOE010000035.1:0-28852 GCA_044337105.1 Bdellovibrionota bacterium
CTCTAGGAAGACGACCACGAATCTCAATCGTAGTGATGACGAACTCGAGCGCTGTTCGGTAGACGTCTAGTTTTTCATAGTCGAGCATACTGCTCTATTTCGGGCGGGAGCGGAAAAAGTTGCTTTTCGGGTACGTTCACGTTTGCGAGCACGAGCACGTTCACGTGGAAAGGCGCGATTTATAGGTCAAACAAGGGCTTACGCTATCTCCAAGCTCGCTATCACCCACTCTATAACGCGATGAGCCTGTTTAATAGGGCTCTTTGTGAAATCGGGGGGGGGAGCCCCGACGTCGGGCTAGGCAAGAGAGTCTAATTTCTCCTCTTCATCCTTCTCCTCATCCTGCACCTGCACCGGTATCCTCGTCATCATCCAGAAAGCTCTGAGGGTGAAGCATTCACTATGTGCCTCCATGCTTGCTAGAGCCAAACGCACATCAATCGTCGACATACTCTCAGCCGTATGCTCATCCAGCTATCCTGAGGAGAATTAGGAAACCGGTGCAGGTGCAGGAAGATGATAAGGATGAGGAGCTCTTATTGCTTCCCCAGGAGCGATGCGCGTCTCGCCGATGTCGGCGTTCTACTCGGTAAGGCAGCCAGGTAGGCATCGATGACTTTACGCTCGTCGAAGCGTTCCTCGGCAAGTCGCCTGCTCTCGCTGCCCATAGAGACTAGCGTTTCGTCCGAATACTCGAACATCTTTTCGAGAGCCTCTCGCAAAGAGTGCATGTTTTCAGGCTCGACGAGGTGACCGTTGCAGCCTTCCTTGACGACTTCGCGACATCCCTTCCAATCGGTTGTGACGATCGGCTTGCCACATCCAAGAGCTTCCAGAAGGGATCGAGGAATTCCTTCGTTGTATGTGGACGGAAGAACGACCACGTCAGCGCTCTGCAGGACGGGGAGCACGTCGTCGCGCGGTTCCAGGTACGTAAGGGTGCCTTTGTGGTGAGCCTCCTTAATAGCAGCGAGGAGCTCCATCGACTCGGATCGCTTGGAGTCTGCCGCACCCATTACCAGAAAGGACACACGATCTCCGAATCTCTCCTTGAGCTGTGCGGCAGCGTGCAGGTAGTGGTAGAAGCCCTTTTTCGGTAAGAGTCGACCGAACATGAGGAAGGTCCGGTGAGAACCCATACGCTGAGTCGATGCGGAGAAGAGCGAGAGGTCGACACCCGAGCCGGGCACGAGACGTGCGCTCCGTCGAGGTACCATTCGCTGTCTCAGGCAAGCATTGAGGTCGTCTGGATTCTGAAAGAAGATCTGATCAGTGTGCCGCAGGGCTACCGAGTACATGGTGCGAAGATTCGAGGCGAGTAATCCCGGACGCTCGAAGCCTTCTCCGAGTCCGGAAACGTTCGCTATCTGCCGAAAACGCATGAACCGACGACACAGCCCTGCGTAGAGATTGCATTTCACCGTAAACGACAAAACAACATCCGGCTGCAGCATTCGCAACGCTTTGAACAGTTCGATGAATGTGCGCGCCTCAGTGAGCACGTTTTTGCCCGATCCATCGATAGCGAGGGGATAAAATTCGACACCGAGCTTTTTTACACGCTCGGTGTATTCGTCGAGGGGAGCTACCACTGTGATCGTCAATCCGTGTTGAAGGAGGGCTTTGATGAGATTGCGCCTCAAGAGGAAAACGTACCACGAGGTATTATAAAGGATGACAGCACGCATAGAATCTCCGGGTTTTTTAGCTTACCTACCTTAGTACATGGGTGCATGAAGTGTGTGTGATCCTTGCTAGGGAAGCGAGGCAAAACGCCTCCCTGCTGCGAAAGCGCGGTAACATTCTTGCAGCCTGCAATTAGAAACTCCCGTGAATGTGTAAACCGTCGAGAGAGATGTACCTAATGGTCGCGACACCAGCAGTTTTCGAATCACCGAATGAGCATACCGAGCCAAGTTCCATTGCGTGGGCGGCACCGCGGATTACTCGTACAGGGTACTTCGCGACGAAGCGCTGCTTGGACCTCGTCGGTGCATGCGGCCTTCTGGTCGTCCTGAGCCCGGTAATGATCATCGCGGCAGTGTGTGTCCGCTGTACCTCTCCGGGGCCTGTCATTTTACGGCAGACACGACTCACACTCGGTGGTAGAGAATTCACGCTCCTAAAATTCCGTACCATGCGCCAAGACGCAGAGAAGACATCCGGGCCCAAGTTGGCAGAGGCTGGCGACCCTCGCGTAACACCCGTAGGACGTGTCATGCGTAAGACTAGGCTCGACGAATTACCCCAACTAATCAATGTGGTAAAAGGGGAGATGAGCTTGATCGGGCCGCGGCCGGAGAGACCAGAAATTGCGGAACAACTCGGTGAAATTATCCACGGGTTCGACAGGAGGCTGGGCGCAAAGGCTGGGCTCACCGGACTTGCCCAGGTCATCCAGGGATATCCGGACGACATCGAGGGTTATCGGACCAAGCTCGCCTGGGACATCGTGTACATTCGTCAGCAGAGTCTCGGCCTCGAGCTCTGGATCGCGTTTCGAACGATAGGCACGATACTGTCCGGCTCCGGCGCTAAGTAAGTTTCGTCCAAACTCCAACTCTGCGCGAAGAGTCCCATAACGGGCACACGGATCGCCAAGCTCGTTATCCTTGCACCATTCTGTGTCTGCCTTGCTTCCCTAGGCTGATGGAGATTAGTTCTCGAAGCCGATAAATCTGATACAGAGTGTTCCCATGAATAACCTGGTCGACAGAGAATCAGCCCCTGCAAGTAAGTACAACGTGCTGTTGTACGTGATGGTCATACTCATCCTCATGTTCATGAGTGGATGTATCAGGTATACGCCTTCGCGCGAAGAGCTGCAGGAAAAGTACGGCAAGGAAGACAAGGAAAAGCTGCTCAATCTTGGAGGTGAGGAGGAGTTCAATGCCTATGAGACGATGCTCAAGACGCGTCTCAAGAACCTCATGGCTCAGCGAGCCCACCTGCTCACACCCGGCCCCAACGGCGGTGCGTACACTGTTGGCCCAGGTGACGTTATGCACCTCTCTATATTTGGCTTTGAAGACATGTCGTCTGACGCAGAGGTGTCAGCTCTCGGTAGCGTGTCATTACCGCTTGTTGGCGAGTATTTCGTTTCAGGCAAGGATCTCTCCACGATTAATCGAGAGTTGACAGAGCAGTACTCGCGTTACATACGCTCGCCGAACGTGCAGGTCGGTATGAAAAATTACGAGGCGAACCACGTGTCGGTCATCGGAGAAGTCGCCAAGCCCGGCGTGTATCCTCTGAAGCGTCAAGGCCAGCTTCTTACGGAGCTGCTCTCCGAGGCGGGAGGTAAAACACAACTCGCGAGTAACCGTATCATTCTTTTGTCAGGCCAGCGCGGCGGAGGGGGGCGTGCAGCAATAGGCGACTCCACCGTAGGGACTTCGCCGACGTTGACTATGGCTTCTGCCCACGTTGAGCAGCCGCAGGCCATGGGGATCGAGATCGAATTGGACGATCTCCTTGGTCACGTCAATCAACAGCCGATCCTCGTGCCTCTCATGTCCGGAGATATGATTATAGTTCCGGAGGCCGGCACCTACGAGGTGGATGGGGAGATCGAGAAGCCAGGCTCGTACAAGCTTGCGTCACGAACCTCCGCCATGGGGGCGATCGCCGCAGCGGGAGGCTTCACCTATGCCGCGAATGTCAACAAGGTCGAGGTCATTCGTGACATGGGAGCGGGACGTAAGGCGCTCGTGACTATGGATCTCGAAGAGGTGGGGTTGCGGGGCGGAAGTGATGTTCGCCTCCGGAATGGAGACCTCGTTCGAGTGCCTAGCGAGCCGGCTCGATTCTTCCGACGCCAGGTCGTGACTGCGCTCAACAGCGTGTTCAATGGATTCACGGTAAACAGAAGAGTCCCGTAACGAATCGCTCGTGAGAAGGTAAAGTTGGTGCAAATCAAATCATCGAGGATGTGGAGTTATTCATGAGCTATGGAGAAAGCAACAGGGATGTGGTGATAGCGCATTCGAACGGAGGCATCGGGGACGCCTCTTCCGCTGCGACATTTCGCTTTCAGGACTCGGTAGTGCCTCCACCTCCGGGAGAACCAACGCTCCACGATTACCTAAGGGTCGTCAAGAAGCGACTTCCTCTGATCTTGTCGGTAGCTGCCGCTTTCTTGCTGGTTGCTATCCTGTATACGAGCCTCACCTCCTCCCTTTACACGGCGGCTACGCTGGTGGAGATACGTGGGTATGCTCCGGTTCTCTCCAATGTTCAGTCGGAGACCCTTTTCGGAAACGACACCCGAAAGATCGAATATCAGAAGACTACTGTCGCTAAACTGAACCTCGCAGGTTTGGCCGATCAGGTGCTTTCGAGAGATGACGTTTTTCAGGAGCTGGAGCAGTACTGGAGAACTCGACGCTCCTACATCGACAAACTCAAGAGTCTCTTCAAGTCTACTGTCTTTGGAGATCAACAGACGAATGTGGCGGAGCCTTTCGCAAGCGACGATCACTTCGTCCACAAGCCGGGAATCATCCAAAAATATCTCTCGCTCGTCGACATAACGCCGATCCACGAGACGAATCTCGTGCGTATTGCAGTCACGACGGCCGAGCCGCAGCTTTCGCAGCGGCTTGCGAATGCGCACGCCATCGGTTTCATCGATCACCTTCAGCGCGAACGACAGGAGTCGATTGCGGCAAACCTCCAATTGCTGCAACGACAGGCGAGCGACCTGGAAGCGCGCGTCACCGCCGCAGAGCAGGCGCTGGCAACATACGCTGAGCGCAATAAATTACTCACCCTTCCCAACGAACAGGGAGGCAACATGGCCATTCGACAGATAGAAAGTTTAGCCGGGACGTTGGCGGATGCTACCGCGCGTCGGATAAAGGCAGAGAGCCTCCTTGTTGAAGCTACGACTAAAGGAGCAGACGAAGGTTCGGCTACCGACGACGAGATCACCAGGCAACTTCGAGTGAACCTCAAACAGGCCGAGGCTGAGTATGCGACGATGGGGAGTAGGGTAACTCCGGCGTTCCCGGGAATGGTAGAATTGAGAGCGAAGATTGAGAATCTCAAGCGATCGATTCAAGAGGAACGCAAGCGTACCGTGCGTGGACTGCGCAGCCAGTTTGATGCTGAGCGAAATGCAGAAGAGAAGCTGCGAGAGCAGATAGAGCGCGAAAAATCGACCGCGCACGAAACGTCGAAACGTTTGATTCAATACAATGTGTTGAGTAAGGAGGCCGCCTCGTTACGAGATCTGCACCAGGCTGTGATCAAGCAGGTAAAAGAGATCGAGATAAGTGCCCAAAGCACATCGAGCAACGTGTTTGTGAGTGATTATGCATCGCTTCCGACCTCACCGAGCGCCCCGAAGACCGATCTCATCATCGTTCTATTCACGGTACTCGGCTTGGGAACCGGGTTGATACTATCGTTCGTGCTGGAGTCTTTCGATACCACCTTCAAGAGTAGCGAGGAGGTGCAAATCGGATTGGACCTGCCGCTTTTGGGGGCTGTTCCTATGTTCGACGAGGAAGTTCAGGGGCTACCAAGTAAAGTCAGGAAGCTCCTTGAGCACTCACGGGGTGATGCTGATCGGAAATCGAAGCCTACTCTGAGTGACGGTCCCGTTGAGCCTGCGGGCGCAGCACCGCTCTTGCCGCAGAGGATAGTCGCGGTATCCGCTCCGGGGGATGCCGTGTCCGAAGCGTTGCGCACGATTCGTGCCGGAATTCTCCTTTCTTCGGCCGATAATCCTCCTCGAGTTGTCATGATATCGAGCGCAATGAAGGGAGAGGGAAAGACAACGATCATCTCAAATCTCGCGGTGACCCTTGCACAAGCATCACATCGCACCTTGATGATCGACGCAGACCTTCGAGTATCTCAACTTAGTGAGATATTTCATCCCGCAGATGCTCCGACGCGGGTGGGCTTGAGTGATCTCCTAACAGGGCAAGCTCAATTGAATCAGGTGATTCACCGAACAGCCGTGCCGTGTTTGGATATCTTGCCGGCCGGAAGTCGTGCACCGAATCCAGCGGAGCTGCTCGGGTCGCATGCGATGGGGCACCTCATTCACGATCTCCAGCAGCGCTACGATTTCGTACTCCTGGATTCTCCGCCGCTCTTACCGGTCGCAGATGGTTTGATGTTGTCGCGGCTCGTCGACAGCGTCGTACTGGTGGTTCGAAGCAGGCTGACGGACCGCAAAGTGGCTCAGGAGGCTCGTCGCAGACTATTACGAGTCAACGCCCGCGTACTGGGGGTGGTCCTCAACGATCTCGATACCAAAGGGGATGGATACGATATGATGGTGTATGGGGGGTATGGAGCTTAGCCTATGGAAGCAGGGAAAAACCTACCCCATAGTCTCACTTTTGAATTAACCACGTGAACGTGCTCGTGCTCGTAAACGTGAACGTACCCGAAAAACTTAAGTTTTTTGTTTCGGGTACGTTTACGTTCACGTTCACGAGCACGTTCACGTGCGAGGAAACATAGGCTTAGCCTTGCGTCCCTAGGAGTGAAATCGCCGGTCAGAGATTGCCTTCGGCTCGATTTCGCCTCATGATATCGAATTGTGTGTCAAATGGGAGTTTTACAACAACGATGAAGCGTGTTCTCGTAACTGGTGCCGCTGGATTTATCGGCTCTCACGTCGCAGAGCGGCTGTTGAACCGTGGCGATGTCGTCGTCGGTCTAGACAACGTCAATGATTATTATCCGGTAGAGAACAAGCGTTGCAACATCGCCTTGCTCGAAAGACATGCTGGATTCTCCTTCGTCGAGGGAGATCTGATCGATACCCCATCGCTCGACAGGGTGTTTCGAGAGTACCGTATCTCTCACGTAGCTCATCTCGCCGCCCGTGCAGGTGTTCGCCCGTCAATTGAAGATCCCTTCATCTATCAACAGGCAAATGTGCAGGGGACCTTGTCCTTGCTCGATGTGGCTCGTCGCGCGGGTGTCGAGAATAGTGTGGTGACATCATCGTCCTCTGTGTACGGGAATTCCTCGGCGATACCCTTCCAAGAGGATGATTCCGCGACAGATCGTCCGATATCACCCTATGCGGCGACGAAAAAAGCGACCGAGGTTCTCGCCTACACGTATCACCACCTCTACGCCATGAATATCAGTGTGGTGCGTCCCTTCACAGTGTACGGCCCGCGTGGACGGCCCGATATGGCTCCGTGGCTCTTTCTAGCAGCGGCACTGAAGGGAAAGCCGATTCGCAAGTTTGGAGACGGCACGACCCGCCGTGATTACACCTATGTCGACGATTTCGTGCACGGATTCGTTCAAGCGATAGATCGACCGTTGGGGTACGAGATCTTCAACCTTGGAAATTCGGATACCGTATCGCTCAACGAGGCGCTCGATATTGTAGAGAGAGTCAGCGGTAAGAAATTGACAATTGAGCAGCATCCGCCGCAGCCGGGCGATGTCGAGGTCACCAACGCTGATGTCAGTAAAGCAAGGCGGCTCTTGGATTATGATCCCCGCACATCCTTCGAAGATGGGATGAGGCGATTTCATGCCTGGTTCATCGAACAGTAGTCGAGCTTCGCGGGGTTTCGATTTGGTAGCTCTCGGTGTCCGAATATTTCGATTAAGTAACGCAGAAGAGCGGAAAACGCGGAGAGCACAGAGTCGATGCATGAGTATCCAACACAAGCATGTTGGGATGAAAATAGAGAGGATGCAGAGGGAGCAGCCTAGAGACTCGACTGATTGATTGCAGGTTCATGTCGCAGTTCTTATATGGTCACTGACTGGCCTTTTCAACGGCACCCCCCGTGTTTCTCAACCTCTGAGTCCTCGTGATTCCAACCCGACCTGTACGAGGCGCATAGAGAGCTAGCCAGAGCGAACACGTAAGCTTATCCAAACTCTTTTATAGAGAATCGAGCCCATCCAAGCGCTCGTGTTCAAGTAGCCTTTGAGGATCGTTGAAGAAGCTCGATCTTGAATTATCGAGGGGATACGACACACGCCTGTTGTGACACTTACTGTGGCCCCATTAGCAGCAATGTTTTTTCCGAAAAAAAGGCTAGCCGATCTCAAGTTTGATCCTTAGCTTGAAACTAGAGCACGGTTGGTCTCTGCCGATCGTATCGCTCTCTCCGCTGACGCAGTGGCGGAGTTCGGTAGGTTTCGCGCACGAGGCTGTCGAGATGGACGATGCGAGGTGCTCTTCGCTCGATCCTCGTGGTTTTGTCGGTTTGTTGGGATTGGTTTTCGATGCACAGGTTTCTTTGTTTCGCATCGCTCTTGCTCCCCGGCCTTTCTCTCGCTTTCCGACGCATGTTTACTGAGTCGGGGGGTATTGAGTGAAGGTTGTGGGTATGATCAACGATGATCTCTATTTGTCACGCCGGGGCGCAGGGTCTCTCTGTCGTCACTTCTTTTCCGTCTGCGCTTGTCGTTTGCTGTTAGCTGTTCTTGTGTTGTGCAGCGGTAGCGAGGCGTATGCACAAACGTCGTCGCTTTCGGTTTTCCCCGGAGCGGTTGGATTCGGAACCACGACCGTAGCAGGGTCTGGCCGCGGAACGTCGCCGGCCTCCACGCAAGTGATCAAGGTCACGAATCTGAACGATTCGGGCAGCGGCTCTCTGCGAGCGTGCCTGATCGCTACAGGACCGCGCACGTGTGTCTTCGAAGTCGCGGGATACATCAATCTCTTGACTCGCATCACGATCAAGTCTCCCAACGTTTCGGTGTTCGGACAGACTGCACCGTACCCAGGAATTCAGGTGCGAGACGGCTCGATAGTGGTACAGGCCGACGATGTGTTGATTCAGCACATAGCATCACGACCAGGAGATCGAAATCTTCCGACTGACGGAGGTAACGGAATACGAGCGGGGGATCGTGACGGCTTCGGTGTGTGGGGCGTGAGCTCGTCAGATCCAGTTGAACGCGTTGTGTTAGATCACGTCTCGGTCACGTGGGGAATGGACGAATCGATATCTACGTATACGGGAGTGAACGGAACCTCCGATGGCACAACACCGATTCGCAACTTTACCATCTCCAACTCGTTGATAGCCGAGGGATTGAACAACTCCAACCACGGTGACACAGAAGGGAAACATTCGATGTTTTCTCTGCTCGGTTCGAATACCAAAAACGTAACCTACTATCGTAACCTCGTTGCGAATTCGAATGGACGGCACGTTCGCATGAAGAGTAATTCCGACGTCGAATTTCTCAACAACTTTGTGTACAACTTCGCGAATTCCAATACCGCTGGTTACAACCAGTGGAACATGGACTTCTCCTCGGGCGCTACCGGGAACCGGATTAACTTCATGCACAACTTTTACAAGCGTGGCCCCACTAGTGTCGATACCACGTCGCCGGTCTTCTACTTCAGCAGCTCTACGCCATTGGCTTCGCGAGTGTACGTCTCACGAAACATTGGAACTAACACCCGACCGACCGACTCGGGTAGTGAGTGGTTGATAGCGAATGCAAATGGTAAGGGCTTGCCCTCGTCGATGCAGGCAAGTTCGCCGGCCTTCCCACTCTCGAACGCAGCAACACAATTGGTTGCTGCTGAGACGCTTTTGACTACGTTAGCCCAGGTCGTTGGAGCGCGACCGTGGAACAGGTATCCACACGATACCCGCATTATCAATGAGGCGCTCACGGACACAGGCAAGCACAAGGATTGTACGACTACTGCGACGTGCTGTCTGACGGGCACAGGCGGGAGTGGATACTGCCCAACACCCGGTCGCATCTTGATCGATGGTTCGATTAAAGATCTGAACAATCCCAAGAATGCGTGGTCTGCCATTCCGACAGCGACTCGTACCTTCACGCTCCCGGCTAGTCCCATGGTGATCGCGTCCAACGGATATACGAACTTGGAGAACTACATATTCTCGTTTTCGGGCGATGTTGTGCCAGGGGGCTCAACAGGCTCTCCAACGCCGGTGCCGGCGACGGCCACCTCGACCCGCACGGCGACTGCTACGGCCACTGCTACGGCCACTGCTACGGCCACCTCGACAGTTACTCGAACTGCGACCCCGGTTCCGCCGACCGCCACTAGTACGCCCGTGGTGCTCCCGACCACAATGCCGACAGCGACGAGGACGAGTACTCCGACGGTTGTTCCCGCGACTGCTACGAGTACTCCGGTCTCCACAGCTGTAGCGACGGTCTCGCCGACAGCTACGTCAATTTCGGGAGGAGTTGCGACGGCAACGCCTACGACGACCAAGAGGTACAAGGTCGTCAAGGTGACCTCTCTGTCGGATTCAGGGGCTGGGAGTCTGCGCGCATGCGTTACACTCACGGGGCCGCGAGTGTGTATCTTTGAGCTTTCGGGACGCATTCAATTGGCGTCCGATCTCGTCGTATCGGAACCTGATCTCATAGTGGCCGGTCAAACTGCGCCAGCGCCGGGAGTTTTGATTACGAATGGCGGGTTCTCGATCCAGACGCGCGCTGTACGCATAGAGCACCTTGCGATTCGTAGTGGTGACGGCTCAACGGGAACGCGTCCCGAACAGCGCCGCGCGATTACGGTTAAGGGGCTCACGACCAGCAACATCAGACTCAAGAACCTCTCGATGTCGTGGGGGGTGGATTCGAATGTGACGACGATCGGTCCCGTGGAGAACGTCTTGGTGCAGGACAGCATCATCGCTGAGGCGCTCTATCGTTCGATCCATCCGTTGGGCCCCCGAGGTAATGGCGTGTTGGTGGGCGAGAGGGGGCGCGAACTCAGGTTCGTAGGAAACCTCTTGGCAGCGAACTACGACCGAAATATCCGCTGGAAGTACGATACTCGGGGAGAGATGCTCAATAACGTGGTGTATGGGTGGGGTGGAACATCCTCCTGGAACACCACTAACATCTCGGACCTCGACAACAAGGAGATACCGATTTACTTGGATGTGATCGGAAATATCTATCGGGCAGGTCCGGTGGGATTCAAGAGCGCGTACGCCGTGTACTCGGCTGACACTCCGTCGAATTCGCGGATCTACATCTCCGACAATATCGCACCAGCGATCAGTAACGTAGAGACGCAATACCGAGCGGCAACGCGAGTGTTGACCGGACCGACACCGATCCCATCGTCGATGACCTTCGAGTCCGTGATGGCCAAGGCTGGTTCGCGGCCTTGGAATAGAAACGCAGACGACCGGCGCATAATCGATGGTGTAGGGGCGCGCACGCTCGGGATTCGAGACCGAGTCGGAACGTGGCCAACGTACTCGGTGAATCGACGTGCGGTCAACGTGACCAACGACATGCTCACGGAGTCCGAGCTCGATGCGGCGCTGGTTCAATTCGAAAGGTGACGCAGTGACAGGCTCAAGGCATCTGTGCTCACTCGATCTCCTTGGCGCGTCCCTGAAGCCACTTCTCGAGGCGCGTGTATCCGCTCTTGTCAGTCAGTGCAAAGAGATCGGAAGGAAGAGAGAGCTTGCTAGTCGTGCTTTGTTCAACCTCGATTGTACCGACGGCATTAGGGCAGCCGTTTAGGCAATCCTTGATACCGCCGCGTCCTGCGCGTACGTCCTCTACGATGCGTGCGTCAACAGGCGAGCGGCGTCGGGGGCGGCTTCCGACCGTCTGAAGAACGCGTTCGTAGGCTTGTTGCGCTGGAAGCTTCCGTACTCGAGCACCTCTGAAAGGTGGTGAGGATGCTCGGTACGGCTCGGTCGGTAGTGAGGCTATCTTCCAGTCCTCTTCAGCGTCGCTCTTGCGAGTCGGACCGATGTTGCCCTGGGCGAAGATCCTGGTACCGGAGGCGAGCTTCTTACCATACACGGGCGCTCCTATGAAGCTCCAGGGTCCCGGCTTGTAAAAGTTGCCGATGAACGAGAGCATAATCGGCTCACCACGCCCCACGTTGTCTGTCACGTTGCACAGTGACCAACCGCCGTCGGGTCCCCATCCGTACACCACGTTGTTGACGAATTCGACCGTCGTTCCAGGTTTGAGGTACGGATTGCGCTCGATGTTGTTCGCAATCAGATTGCGTACGACAGAGACGCGGCGCGTACCGTCACCTATCATGAGTCCCTTGCTGTGCGCACCTTTGGGATGAATCGAGTTGTCCAGCCCCTCGGCAATGATCGAATTGCTGATCGTCACGTTGCGAGTTGTTCGGTACCATGTGGAGATATTTTCGTCGAGCGCCCAGGTAACCGATACGTGGTCGAGTACAATGTGGTGCGCCGAGCCCGGACTTTCTACCCCGATCGCGATTCCGTCTCTGTACGAAGGTTGCACACCGCCTTGGGCGTCCCCGGGACGCACCGCGATGTGCTGGACGAGCACGTCGTTGGTCTCTACGCGCAGGGTTCCTCCGGTCAATGTTATTCCCGGATTGGGAGCAGTTTGTCCTGCGATCGTGAGGTATGGAGAACGCACTTTCAGAGCGCTGCGTAGTTTAATCTCCCCGCCGACCTCGAAGACGCAGGTACGAGGGCCTCGATACTCGACGCACTCGCGCAGGGTACCGCGACCTGCGTCGTCCAGGCGTGAGATCCGCATGACGTTAGTATTAAATGGTCGACGGTGCCTTCCGCTGCCCGCATAGGTATTGATGCCGAACCCCTCTATATCGGGGATAATCGGGGGGGCCTCTTTGTGGTCTGGGTCATCCTCGTCGTCCGGGTAGATCTCTTTCGATGCGAGATGCGTATCTGTCCCGTAACCGGACCACGCAGAGTCGAGCTCCGCTCCAAGTGAAGCTGCGCCTAAGGCGCATATGATGAGCCCGGTGATCCACCTCATATCTATCTGTCCCCCTATTGTTGTTTAAACAGAGCTGCCGGCACCTATGCATGTGAAGACACGACATCTGGCGTACTCGTGCACTATGCGATGTCGGGCGCAAACGTCAGTGATCGGGCGCAGGTTGCGCCCCTCTTAGGAAGCAAAAACAGTATGAACACTATCAAAGTCCTTCACTGTATCACGGATCTCTCGCCGGATGGTGCGCAACGCACGCTCCTGCGGCTCATAGGTTCTCTAGAGCGAGCGGGGATCGAGTCCCGCGTTGTGTGTCTGGCCGGGGAAGGCTCGCTCTCCTCTGAGTTCGAGTCGGCTGGGTTTCCGGTAATCCAACTCGGGATGCAGAGAGGGATCCCCAGCTTGGCAGGGATTGTGAAGCTCCGAGCTATCATCAAGGAGTGGCAACCACACATCGTCCAGGGTTGGATGTACCACGGGAACGTCGCCGCGTTGCTTGCAACCAAGATGTCGGGCATGTCGGTGCCGGTGTTGTGGAACGTGAGGCGCTGTCTGTATGATCTTTCTCGAGATCGCTTCGCCACACGTTTGACGATTCGAGCTGGCGCATGGCTGTCTCGGTGGATAAGTCGAATCATTTACTGTGTCGACTTGGCCGCGGTACAGCATGAAGCGCTAGGATTCGACGCATATCGGCGCATCGTCATTCCAAATGGGGTCGACATGACCACGTTCAAACCGACTAACGTCGAGCGTTCCGCACTGCGGCGGGAATTGGGGGTGCCTGACGAGTGCCGCCTGGTCGGAGCGGTAGGGCGCTACCATCCGCAAAAAGACTTCGAGGGATTTCTGCAGGCAGCGGCGGCGGTCGTGTGGGGCGGTGGTGATGCACATTTCGTTCTTGCTGGTCGAGGGCTCTCACCGGATAACGAGCGGCTTGCGGCGTTGGTATCGGATCTAGGTATATCGCGACGTGTTCACTTACTCGGGGAGCGGACCAACATCCCTGCGCTCATGTCGGGATTGGATCTCTTCGTGTCATCCTCGAACAATGAGGGTTTTTCGAATGTGCTGGCAGAAGCCATGGCGAGTGGTCTTGCATGTGTCGCTACCGATGTGGGGGCGGCTCGTGAGGTTTTATGCGGAGTAGGGCGGTTGGTGCCACCTGAAGAGCCGCTCGTCTTGGGCGTGGCTATCGCCGAGATGCTCGCCCTTCGGGCGGAGGAGCGTGCGGCGATCGGTGTACGTGCCCGGATGACGATCGGGCAACGCTACTCGGTCGAGAGGATGGTTGAGAGCTACGCGCAGCTCTACAGGACGATGGTCGGAAAGCCGTTGAACGTCGTGATCGACGAGGGGCACAGAGAGGCAGCCTAGTTGTAGCAGCGTTGTGCTGCGTGATAAGGGACTGTAGCGGTGCATAGGTAGTGAGCAGTGTCGTCAAGGTAATGCGAGGCGTTTGAGATATGTGTGGAATAGTAGGATACATCGGAAATAATGATGCTTTGCCTATCTTGGTCGGAGGCTTAGAGGCGCTCGAATACCGTGGGTACGACTCCTCTGGTGTTGCGCTCTCGATTCAGGGAGGCATCGATATCATTCGTGCTACTGGCAAGCTCTCGGAGCTGAAGGCCGCGCTCGCCAAGAGGAGCGATTCTACGAAATCCTCTCTCGGAATAGGGCACACCCGCTGGGCAACTCACGGTCGGCCGACAGAGACGAATGCGCATCCGCATTCAGCGGGACGTGTCAGCCTCATACACAACGGAATCATCGAAAACTATCTCGAACTCCGTGCAGCGCTCGAGAAGGACGGGTGTGTTTTCAAGTCGGAGACCGATACAGAGGTCGCCGCACATCTGCTCAATCGGTTCTTGGAGCAGGGATACACTCCACTTGAAGCGATGCGAGCGCTGTGTGCTGAGATTCGGGGTAGCTACGCGTTTTTGGCGATAGACTCTGAGCATCCGGACCGGATACTCGTCGCCAAGAACTCTACACCGATTATTCTTGGTCTAGGCAAAGGCGAGAACTTCGTAGCGAGCGACATCCCCGCATTGCTGGCGCATACACGCTCGATAGTGATCTTGGAGGATGGCGATCTCGCCGAGGTGAAGGCTCAATCCGTCTACGTGGAGAACAATGGAACGCCCGTTACGAGGCGTGATCAGACTGTTTCCTGGGATCCGATAACTGCCCAAAAGGGCGGCTTTAAGCACTTCATGCTCAAGGAGATCCATGATCAGGGCGCAGTTTTGAACGATACCCTGCGAGGTCGTTTCTCGGAGGACGATGGGATGATCCTTTTGCCGGAATTGGAGGATCTGGCAGAGCGTGCGAAAAATCTCAAGCGAGTGGTTCTCGTGGCCTGTGGTACTGCCTGGCATGCCTGTCTGGAGGGCAAGTTCTTCATCGAGTCACTGGCTCGAATTCCGTGTGACGTCGACTATGCGTCCGAGTTTCGTTACCGACCGCACATAATAGACGAGGATACCTTGGTTGTAGCGGTTTCCCAGTCGGGGGAAACCCTTGATACGTTAGGTGCTCTGGAGCGTGCAATTGGCAAGGGGATTACGCTCGCAGTCTGCAACGTCGTAGGGGCGTCGATCTGCCGCAAGGCCGATATGGTGCTCTACACGCACGCAGGTCCGGAGATAAGTGTGGCCTCTACGAAGGCGTTCTCGACGCAATTGGTGGCCTTGGAGCTCTTGGCGTTATATCTTGCGCAACACCGCGAGACGGTCCCTGCGGAGGACCGTCGCAGGCTGCTGCATGCCTTGATGCAGCTTCCGCAGGCTGTGTCGAATGTGCTCAAAGTGAACGCAGATGTGGTGGCGGCTGCAAAGAAGTTGTGCCACGCCCGTGACTTCCTGTTTCTTGGTCGTGGTAACTGTTATCCGATAGCCCTGGAGGGAGCGCTCAAGCTCAAAGAGATCTCCTATATTCACGCCGAGGGCTATCCAGCAGGAGAGATGAAGCACGGACCGATAGCGCTGATTGACGAGCAGATGCCGGTAGTAATGGTTCTTCAACGCGAGAAGCTTTTCTTCGATAAAACTCTCTCCAACCTCAAAGAGGTCGAGGCTCGTGGGGCTAGGTTGCTCGTGGTAACCGACGCCCCTGAAGATCGCGCTTTGGGAGTAAATGCCGAGGCGTTGATCCGAGTGCCCTACGTTTCTTCGGAGCTCAGTCCGTTGTTGCTCAACATCCCGCTACAGCTCCTCGCGTACCACGTCGCGGTGATGAACGGGACGGATGTCGACCTTCCGCGAAATCTGGCGAAGAGCGTGACGGTGGAGTAATCGGAACGGCTGGCCAAAGGCCTTCTCTTAGTGAGTGGAGATCGCGGGGCGACCCTTGGAGGAGTCTCGCGTACCAGTCCCCGTGCAAGTGGACTCCTAACCACCCATAAGAACACCTGATTCCTTCGGGTTGCTTCAACCAGCTTGAAATAAGCAGAAAAATTCGATTGTTATGCGTTTTTATCCGTTGACGGTAAGCCGTATCATTCTTTAGTATGGTGGGAGAAAGTGGGTGAAAGTGGCATTGTATCCCACAAAGCATGCTTGGTTCGGTTGTACTGGTTGTTTCGGCGGTTGTGGTTCTCCTAAACGTCGGTGGGTGTGGAGATGATCGACAGACCTGAGAAGGAACAACTGGGTGAAAAGGAGCATTTCACCCAGGATGGTCGAGATTCTAAGCGCCCACCGTACGTCTCTTTCCGTGGAAACTGCGCCCATTCGGTGGACGACAAAGGGCGGGTCAGCTTGCCCAGTGAGTTTCGGAAGGTGCTCGCAGGGCGAGATCAGCGGGCGGTTGTCTTGACCAACTTCATTTCAGAGGGGGCTCGGTGTGTCGAAGGTTTCGCGCTCGATGCGTGGGAGGACTTTGAGTCTCGTTTGCGGGAGAAGAGTCGCTTCAGCAGCAAGCTTCAGAGGCTGGAGAACTTCTATCTCAGCCGAGCATCTGAATGTCCTATTGATGGCAATGGTCGCATCCTCGTGCCCAGCTATCTCCGAAGCTACGCCAACCTCGAGAAGGATGCGGTTTTTACCGCCTCAATTCACGGATTTCGTATTTGGGACAAGCGTGTCTGGGACACTATTTTCGCTGCTTCTGAGCAGGCGCTCCTTGCCAATCCCGATCTCTTTGCGGATGTAGATATATGAGCGATGTAGAGCGAGAGGTTCATCACGTTCCGGTACTGCTCGATCAAACGGTCGAGGCGCTACGCGCATCGCAGGGCGGAATGTTCCTCGATTGCACCTTTGGAGGGGGAGGGCATTCCCGCGCCCTGTTGGAAGCGAGCCCCGATGCGTGCGTGGTAGGCCTCGACCGGGATGGTCGCGCCATCGAGCGAGGGCGTCGATGGGGAGGGCGGTATGGCGAGCGCCTCACCTTAATTCACGCACCGTTTTCCAACGTGGAGTCTGTCGTTTCGTTCCGAGGTTTCGATGGCATCCTTGCAGATCTCGGGATGTCCACCGACCAGCTGCGCGAGGGGCGCGGCTTCTCTTTCGCCGATACCCAAACGCTCGATATGCGAATGGACGAAGGCTCGGGGGAAACAGCAGCCGAGTTCGTCAATGGCGCCTCTGAGCACGAGATCTTCGTGGCTTTGGCCGAGGGTGGGGTTGGTGCAAACGCGCGTGGTATCGCCCGCGCCATCGTAAACGAGCGCCCGTTCGAGAGTGCGCAGCAGCTGGCGGAGGTCGTTCGGTTCTCGCATCTCGGTAAGCGCTCCGAATCCAAGGTCCATCCTGCTACGGTAGTGTTTCAAGCGCTTCGGATGAAGGTCAATCGAGAGCGTGAGGAGATTGAGACACTGCTCGATGCCGCACCTCGTCTGGTCAAGCAGGGTGGCCGTCTCGCAGTAATCACCTTTCATTCCGTCGAAGACAAGCTTGTTACTAGTCGTATGCGTAGTTGGGAGTCTGCCGGAAGTTATCCCGCATCGTGGCGCGGTCCGCGCACGGAGAAAAAGATCGGTCGCGTGGTGTATCGCAAGCCGATCGTGCCCGCTGATGATGAGATTGCGAGCAATCCTGCGTCGCGCAGCGCTCGACTTCGTGTGTTCGAATTCGAGGAGATTTTTTGAAGTGAACAGAGCGAAAAAAATGTTAGGTCGCTCATTTTGGGTGGCGACAGAAAACGAATAAGATTGTAATAACATGCAAAGGGTTTGGTTATATGGCAGTGTGTTTGCAGTATCAGTCGGTTTATGTGAAGCGGGAGTCAACGGCGGTCTCTGCGAAGTTGCAGATCGTGGCCGCAGTGGCGTTGCTCGGTGTGTTGGCAGTACGAGTAGGATCGAAGCTCGAGGCAACGGACCTCGGGTATCAGTTGGCCAGGGAGCGTCAGTTGACGGTGTCTCTTGACATGGAGAAGCGTGAACTGGATCTCCAACGTTCTATCCTCGTCAGGCCCGACTCGTTGTCAAAGGCGGCTCGGGAGCGCGTAGGCCTGACCGACCACAAGCCCAATCAGACCATCAGAATTTCGTACTAGGGGTTCGGGGCGCGAGCCCCTCCCAAGACATGTAGGGACGTCGGCCGCATGGCGCTGGAAAAGGAAGCTTCGCAAGAGAGTGTGTTGGAGTCAGCACGAGGTATGCAGGCCTCCGCGGTTCGACGCACTTCGCAAAGTAGCTCACTCGTCGGGATGGATTTCGCGGCGTCGCGACGCTCGGCGGTTGCGTGTGCGAGCCTGGTGCAGCAGCGGCCGATGCGGCTACGCTTGCTTGGTCTGCTCTCTCTGGTGTGGGTCGTCGGTTTGGTGTGGAGGCTGTACAGCCTCCAGGTATCTGATTTCGAGAAATGGCAGGATTGGGCGATACGCCAACACGTGTCTGAGCTCCAGATAGCATCGGAGCGCGGCCCGGTCCTGGACCGCAACGGGAAGTTTTTGGCCGTCTCAGTGCCGGCCGAGTCGGTCTACGTTCGCCCCAAGCAGGTCATCGATAAGGACAAAACCGCTCGCGAGCTGGCACGTCTGCTAGACATGAAGCCCACCGATGTTTCGGCAAGGCTCAAGAGCTCTCAACCCTTCGTGTGGTTGAAGCGCCAGATCCCGCGCTTTCAGGCCGAGAACCTATCTAATCTCTCGCTTCCGGGGGTGGGAACAGTGCTCGAGTCGAGACGCTTTTATCCCTACAATCAAGCCTCGAGTGCTCTTATCGGAAAGGTAGGGATCGATGGAGTCGGACTCTCCGGCATCGAGAGCCTCTTTGAAAGGCGTCTGCACGTTGATCAGGTAAAGACCCGTGTGACCCGCGACGCATTTGGCAAGATTACTCAGTTCGTCAGTGACGACAGCGATACGCCATTTTCGCTCCCTAAAGGCAATCCGCTAAGGATGACGATCGACGCAGACCTTCAGATTATAATGGACGAGGAGCTTGAGCAGGGGCGCAAGGCGGCGAATGCCAAGCAGGCAATGGCGGTCATGGTTGACTCCGATACCGGAGAGATCGTCGCGTTGAGCCAGTCCCCAAGCTTCAATTTCAATATCCCGACGTCGGGATCGAAAAACGAACTCCGAAATCTCCTGGTAGAGGCGGTCTTCGAACCTGGTTCCGTCATGAAGCCGATAGTGGCAGCTGCCGCAATCGATGCCGGAGTGGTCACCCCTCGAGATATCATCGACTGCGAAAATGGAAGGTTCCCTTTCTCCACGCACACGATCAAAGATGTTCATCCGTCCGGTGTGATCTCCTTTCGAGACGTGGTGGTACGCTCATCAAATATAGGCATGACCAAGGTCGGTATTCGTATGGGAAGTGAGCGTCTCTACTCATACCTGCGTAAGTTCGGCTTCGGTCAATCAACAAAATTGGGGCTCGCTGGGGAGTCGGGTGGAATTCTGCGTTCGGTGTCTGGCTGGAGTAAGGTCGATGTAGCTACGCACTCTTTCGGCCAAGGTGTTGCGGTCACCCCTCTTCAGGTTGTACGAGCGATTGCAGCGGTCGCAAACGGCGGAGTTCTCCCTCAGCTTTCGGTGGTCGTTGATGAATACGGGATCCCCAAGGGCGATCGAATCATCTCCGAGAAGGCTGCCGAGCTGGGTCGAGACATGATGTACGGTGTCGTCGAGGACGAGCATGGCACGGGAAGTAACGCCAAAATAGAGGGGCTGCGAGTCGGCGGTAAGACCGGTACTGCGCAGAAAGCGGCGGAGAAAGGAAGGGGATATCAACCGGGCGCTTATGTGGCCTCCTTCGTTGGATTTGCAGATGGTGCCCCGCTGGGAGTGCGCAGGAATCTGACCACCATGGTGATCATGGATGAGCCGAGGGCTAAGAGTATCTATGGGGGTACGCTGGCGGCGCCGGTCTTTCAGCGCGTCATGGAGCGTTCGTTTAAGTTTCTCGCTACGCGGCACGAACTTGGAGCTAGCAAGGAGCGATCGCCTTTCGTTCGCCCGGAAACAGAGGTGAAGGTAAAGGACGACGAGTTGGTTCAAGCCTCATTCGTAAGGTAAAGGGAGCCCCGTGACGGGCATTTTGAGGGGCTGTCAATTTCCTTTTCTCTGGTCTATGCTTCCACATGGCCCATGTAACGATCGAACACCCCCTCGATTGGGGGTACCACTACCAACTCATCTTCGTATACACCCCCGGCACGCGTAATTTTGCGGGCAGGATCATCGGACCGGTGCGGACCACCGGAAGGGTGGAGTATCACTTGGCAACGTTGATTAGCTTGGATGTCGCCGGAGAGAAGCTCAAATTCACCCGTCGAAAGGACTCTAATCCCGCTCTCGCCCTCCAGCTTCCGCCGAGTGCGAGCGCAGTGTTTCATATCGAGATCAGGCTCGGTCGCTCCGATGTCCACGAAGGAGAGTTGTTCGGCCGTTATCGTGTGACGGCGCGGGGCGTAGAGTATGCCGAGGTGTTTCAGAAGCTCACAGTGTTCGAAACCCGCATGTTGGCAAACGAGAAGCTCCACCGCTGGCTTCCGTATCCACGTCAGAAGTTGAAACCCCCTCTACTTAGAACGGATCTGCACACTCACAGCTCGGGCCAGGTTTCAGCCAAGGGGCTGATGGAAATCGCTTTGCGTAATCAGGTCCCGTACCCAACGCGGCTTTTGGAGGAGCTCGGTATTCCATATTCGCGCGAGGACGTGTGTGTCACGAAGCGTTATTTTTACGCACCGACTGACGGTCAAGACATCGGCCGCATCCCCGTCGAAGAGGAAGCGGTGCCCCTGCAAACGCTCTCTACGGCGAGCCGCAAAATCCTCTCTGCCGCTATGTCGGTCCCTCCGGATCGACAGGTAACGTTCGGAGATCTCGAGGTGTCGGTATACCGTTTCAGGACGCCCATTACCAAGTCGCCGGCGATAGCGCACGACCTGCTCAGGAAATACGCCGAGGAGTATGCGCGCCAAGGCGTTCGGTATGCCGAGATAACGGCGACCTCCAGCGGTCTCTTGCTACCAGAGTACATCAAGATGCTTCACGAGGATCTCCCGCGCATAGAGGAAGAGACCGGAGTGAAGCTGCGCTTCCTGGCAGGATTGCCTCGAAACTTACCAGACGCAATTCTGGCGCGTGAAGTCGAGAAGCTCACCATCATGGGAGCGAGTCCTTATCTCGTAGGCGTCGATTTCGTTGGGTTCGAAGACAATAAGATCGGAAATCTCGAAACCCATATCCGTGCGATTGCGGAGTGGGCACAGGAGCATGACCCGGAATTTACGCTCCGTATTCATGCTGGAGAAAATCGAAAAAATCTGAGCAATGTCCGAGAGTCTCTGCGCTTGGCGCAAAAGTATCGAATGCGGGTTCGGATTGGGCATGCTGCTCACGGGCTCGACGACGAGGCTCTCGAGATCGCTGAATCCTTGGCGCGCGATCACCTCGTGATGATCGAGTTCAATCCCGACTCGAATCTCGCGCTGAACAACATCGACACCGCCGAGGAGCTCGAAATGGTCAAGTGTCTCAACCGAGAGATACCTTTCGTGGTGTGCTCCGACGCTGGCGGACTGTTCCAGACCGATATCTGGCAGCTCGATGACACCGCCTCATTTGCCGGGCTCAATGAGCACCATATCGATATCATTGTTCAACATGAAAATACTCACATGCGGCGCGAGGCGGCGCGCTTCTCCCGAAAGCTGGGGAATCTCCCCCATGATTACATAGCTCAAGTCGAGAAACAGTTAGGTGGGTTAGCACCCCTGGTAGTGCCAGGCCCACGGTCGGACGAGGTAACGACGCGGGCGTTCGAGCAGCACCTCGCATCTCATGGGATAGAGTTCTCCAACGAGAGTATCGAGAAAGCGACAGCCGGCAGGAAGCCACTGCTCATCCTCGGTGCGTCCGGTGAGCGTTGGTGGCACCGCATTTCGGAGAGCCATCAGCTGATCATTACCGAGATGTTGACGGGTTTGGTATCCGTCATCAACCCAGGCACGACATTTCTGATGATCGGGCGCCCTAAGGATTCGGGGATCACGACGGTTCTCTCTTCGGCGGTAATCGAACACAACAAGCATGCAGGCATGGGCGAGCGCATATCGCTCGTCAGCGCCACCGTACAAGCCGATCAGACGACACAGTCCTTCACGCCAGGACTGACCCACGTACTTCCATTGAGCGGTAGCCTCTTTACGGTGCCGCACCAGCTGGTCGACTATGTCGCGGCTCATCAGGGCATGGTCATCTTCATCGGTGGCGGAACGTTCGTGCGGGATGCCATTCTCATCGCTCGCGAGCGAAACGTGTCTTTTGCGCTCATGCATGGACCGGAGGGGGCTTCGACGGACAAATCAGTGATGTTCAATTCATCGCGTCAATTCTCGGATCTCGATGGATTGCTCGATATCATGCGTGCCAATGAACCAGGCATGCTCTTCTGATCGCGTGATCATCTAAAGAGCCTTCCGGTCAATCCTGCTGCCTGAATGGCCAGGTCTGGTAGGGGATCGCGCATGAGTTCCGACAAGCAGGAGTCCCGCAGGCGCCAGTGCGGGGTATTACGGTTCGACCATCTGCGAACGAATATCCCCCACGCCGCCTGTAGCCTCGCGTAGCGGATGTTACGGTAGCTCGGCCGTTCGAATTCGAGCCCTTCGGCGGTGAGGCACGCCAGATGCGGGAAGTTGACCCCGGCTTTCAGTGAGCCGAACAAGCTGCGCCAGTAACGTGGGTTCGCCTCGAGCAGCTTGGTTTCGCGAGACTCTAGATCGTAGATGCAATCGAAATGGACGATACCGGACCATTCGACAGCGCGAACGAGGCGCTGAATATTCTTCAATGCCCCGGCGTCCTGAATGAATTCTATCGCGGCGGGTGGGTGAAACGGTTTGTGCGAGGGAATGAGGCCGCGTTGGATCGTGTAGGCCAGGATCTTCCCCTTGTGGCACAGTGCGCTGACATCTACATCTGGCCCTGAGACAAACTCTTGCAGAAAGAACTCGTTCAGATCGCTTTGGTTCGAGAGGAAGTCTACGACCTCGCGAGGGGTGTGACACAGGCAGATGCCGCCCCCTCCCGCTCGGGCGCGAGCTTTCACCATGACGGGAAACTTCATGCCGGAAAGCTGCTGCGGGTCGAGCGGAAGCGACGGGGCGGTGAAGGTTTTGGGATACGGGATGTTTTCGCGTTCGAGTAGTTGGGCGAGGAGCCATTTATCCGCAAAAGTATCCAGCAAAGGGAGCGGCGGCATCGGAGGAAGTGCCACGACTGTAGAGAGTTCATCTGCGTGTTCTGCCACCAGTCGAATGGTCGGCAAGGAGACCGGCAACAGTACTCGCGCGCCGGTTCTCTTGACGGTGTCCACGATAGCGGTCACCCGGTCGGAGCCCATCGTGGAGGCAGAGTGAGTGTGAAATCCGCTCGTATGACGTGACCATCTGATTGGGGCAGAAGGATTGCTCGAGAGAACGTGGATCTCGAGGCCCTTCTCTACCGCCAAACAGCGCACTACGCGGAGCGCCAGGTCGTGCTCTCCATCTGGAATCAGAATCCGTGGTGGGTGGTGCATAGGTAGAGCCCCTCAAGTGCGCTCCACGCTGCCATGTGCCGCTTTGATGCTTTATGAGCCGAAGCAGGGAGGGGTTTTGCCTTGTTGCCTTAGTGGACTATAGTGGTCGTATGATTTCTCACACCCTCCATGAGCTTGCACAGATAGTAGGCGGCATCGTCGTCAACCACACTGACTCCACACTTAGGTGCGATTCCGTTACGGCCTCCAGCTCTGACGCGCGGCCGGGGGCACTTTTTGTGGCGGTGCGCGGGTTTTCTGTGGATGGCCATGCCTTCGTTTCGGAGGCCTTCGCGCGCGGAGCGGTAGCCGCAGTTGTAGAAGATGTAGACGCGCTCGCTGGTAGACCGGGTATTGTGGTTTCTCGAACGCGCAGTGCACTCAGTAGTCTGGCTGCTGCTTTCCACGGGAATCCTTCCGCTCGCATGCGTGTCGTTGGAATCACGGGCACTAACGGTAAGACTACGACAAATTGGATAGTGTATCAGCTCCTGCACTGCATGGGAGAGGGGGCGCTTCGGATCGGCACTTTGGGGTCTGAGTACTTGGGCGCTCATCGACGAGATGGAGGCCTGACGAGCCCCGATCCGCTCTCGATTCACGGCCTTCTTGCAGAGGCAGAACGTGCGGGGGTGCGAAGTTGTGTCATGGAGACGTCCTCTCATGCACTCGATCAATCGCGGCTAGATCACGTGGAGTTCGATGTCGGTGTATTCACTAACCTTACCCGCGATCACCTCGATTACCACAAGACATTCGAGAACTACTTCGCCGCAAAACGTAACCTGTTCGCTTTTTTGAGTCAGAGTGCGAAACAGACCAAGGCTGCAGTCGTCAACACCGACGATCCTTATGGGCGGAAGTTGCTAGATGAGCTGCATACGCTGGGCTTGCGCGATTGGTCGTTCGGCTCGTCGGATATCGCCGCAGTGCGTGTCTCCTCTCTTCGTGAGGTAGGTGCCGGCATGGTCTTCTCCTTGCATGTGCGGGAAACGGGGGAAGCATTCGATGTGCAGGCACCTTTCATCGGACGGCACAACGCCGAGAACGTGGTAGCCGCCGTCGCGTCGTGTATGGCGCTCGGGTATCAGCCCGAAGCTATTCTGCGCGCCCTTCCGCTCGTAGCGCAGGTGCCGGGGCGACTCGAACGCGTAGGAAGGCATGGGCCGCGTGTTTTCGTAGACTATGCCCATACACCAGACGCTCTTGAGCGAGCGCTAAAAGCTGTGCGTCCTTCAACCGAGGGAAAGCTATGGGTCGTGTTCGGATGCGGTGGTGATCGGGACAGAGGAAAGCGACCTGAGATGGGGGAGATCGCCCGGCGGATGGCCGATGAGGTGGTCGTGACGTCAGACAATCCGCGTACAGAGGTTCCCGAGCAGATCCTCGAGGATATCTTGGCGTGCGGAGTAACGCCGCGTGTAGTTGATGTCGACCGCCGAGCTGCCATTGGTGCAGCAGTCAGTCAGGCGGCCCTCGAAGATACGGTCGTCATAGCCGGCAAGGGACACGAGGATTATCAGATTATCGGCAGAGAAAAGCTTCCGTTTTCTGACCAGGAGGTAGCGCTTGCGTTTCTGGGAGCGAAAGTTCAACCCTGAGAGTGACCACAAACAGGCCAGGGCGCGTGGTGGGACGTTGCTAAGCCTCTGGAATGTCTGAAAATGGCCCTCTCGACGGGTGGCCCTCACGGATGGTACTTATAGAGCATCTCCGTTCACCGTGCTCTCGAAGGATATCTATTGTGTTGTATCACCTCCTGTATTCCCTCCACGATACCTACAGCTGGCTCAACGTTTTTAAGTATCAGACCTTTAGAAGCATGCTGGCCTTTCTGGTCGCGTTCGTATTCGTGTTGACGCTCCAACCGGTTTTCATTCGCTGGTTGCAGCAGCGCGGGGTGAAGGGGCAGCCGATTCGCGATGACGGTCCCAAGGGACACGAAGGAAAGCGAGGCACGCCTACCATGGGAGGTATGGTTGTTGTCGCCGCGGTGCTCGTCTCGACCTTACTCCTCGCAGACCTTACCAACGCGAACGTATGGCTGACTATCGCTGTGATGCTAGGATTCGCGTATCTCGGGTTCGTCGACGACTGGAAAAAGATCACAAAGCAGGATTCGAAGGGGCTCTCGGAGCGCGGGAAGTTGATCGTGCAGTTCTCCTTGGGATCGGCGGCGGCCTCCATTCTCTGTATGATGGGGTTCGGCACGGAGCTTACGATCCCGTTTCTGAAGGATGTAAGCTTTCAACTCGGAGTGATCGGTTTCATTCTGTTCACCTCCTTCGTTTTGGTCGCGACGTCCAACGCCGTTAATTTCACCGACGGTCTTGATGGTCTCGCGATAGGCCCGGCTATGACCGTCGCTGTTACCTACGGGGTGTTCTCGTACCTAGCGGGTAACATGAAGTACGCCGAGTATCTCGGTGTTCATTACGTGAGTGGGGCAGGAGAGGTCGCCATCATCCTTGCAAGTATGTTCGCAGCAGGTCTTGGATTCCTGTGGTACAATACCTTCCCGGCGCAGGTCTTCATGGGCGATACCGGCTCGATGGCTCTCGGAGGTACGCTCGGGTTCGTAGCGGTATTGGTGAAGCAGGAGCTCATCCTGGTAATCGCGGGCGGCGTATTCGTGATGGAGGGGGCCTCCGTCGTCATCCAGCGGTATTACTACAAAGCCACCAAAAAGCGCGTGTTCCGGATGGCGCCTATTCATCACCACTTCGAACTCTCGGGCTGGGCGGAGCCTAAAATAATCGTTCGATTCTGGATTATCTCGATCGTTCTTGCGATCGTCTCCCTCACATCCCTCAAGCTACGGTAAGGTATGAGCTTCAGCGATACGATTGAAACATTGCAGCGAAGTGATCAAAAGGTACTGGTTGTCGGGCTGGGCATCAGTGGAGTCGAGAGCGCCCGATTTCTGTCGCGCAAGGGTCTGCATGTACTGGTAGCAGAGCGACAGAGCGCCGAGGTGTTTGCGCAGAAATCGAAGTTTGTAGGGGACGTTGACAAGCTCCGAGACGAGGGCATCGGCATTCATTTTGGCGTAGACGGAGAGGCGGTTGCGCCGCTCCTCGATGGTGTTGGTCTCGTGGTCTTAAGTCCGGGTGTCCCCCTCGAATCCGCGGTCGTCGGTACGATCACGCGCCACGGGATTCCATACGTCTCTGAGCTGGAGTTGGGAATCGAGTTGCACGGTGGGCGTAGCATCGTAGTGACTGGCAGTAATGGCAAAAGTACAACGGTATCCTTGATAGACCACATCCTGCGGCACGCAGGGATCAAGTCCTACCTGTGTGGCAACGTGGGAACGCCCGTTATCGCCAACGCAGAGCTGCTCTCCGAGGCAGCGGAAGAACGCTCAATTTTAGTGGTTGAAGCGTCGAGCTATCAGCTCGAGGCGTGCACAGTGCTCAAGCCTGCCGTGAGCGTTCTCTTGAACGTGAGCGAAAATCACCTTGAGCGTCACGGTTCGATCGAACGGTACGCAGCCGCGAAGTCGCGAGTTTTACGGTTACAGGATACAGGGGATCTCGCCATAGCGAATGCTGACGATCCTGTAGTTCGTGAGATGGCGCGTGCGTCACGCGCAATAGTAGCTTTCTTTGGAGGATGCGAAGAGCGACTGCTACAGGGTCTTAGTGAAACCTGGGCGCAGATATCTCAAGTTGACAATTTGGCGGGTATCATCCGCGTGCAGATAAACGGTGGCCTTGAAGAGTACAGCATGCGAGGGGTTTCCCTGCTCGGGCCGCATAACCGCTTCAATATGGCTGCGGCGATATTGGCTACGCGCAGGATCGGAGTTCCAAAGGAGCGTGTTCAGGAAGCCCTCGAGAGCTTTGCCCCTCTCGAGCACCGCCTGGAGGTGTGCGTTCGTGACGTCGCGCGAACGGTAATCAACGATTCGAAGTCGACCACCGTAGCCGCTTCAGTGGCGGCGCTTGCAACGGTGAAACAGGCCTTTCCGGAGCAGCCCGTAGCGTTGATGCTCGGTGGACTCTCCAAGGCTGGCTCGTGGAAGCCGCTACTCGACGAAGTGCGCAAGGACAAGGTGATTATGTTGCCGGTCGTGTGCTTCGGAAAGGACGGACCACTCCTTGGTAGTCACTGCCGCGCTGCTGGAATAGAGCACGTGATAGTACCGAGTTTGCAGGATGCTGCCGCACAAGGCCTCGAATTGACGAATCGGGGTGGTGTCGTGCTGCTGTCTCCAGGATGTGCGAGCTTCGATGAATTCTCGGATTTTGAGCATCGAGGGCGGGAGTTCAAGCGCTACGTTGCAGAGTATCTCGGCAGGAGCGCCTGATAGGTATGCGAATCCTGCTCACCAACGACGACAGTCATCGCTCTCCGTTGCTCGAGATAGCTATTCGATACCTCTCCAAGCTGGGCGAGGTCGATATCGTAGTGCCGCTGCGCGAGCAAAGTTGGACAGGAAAGAGCATGACCCGCTTCAATCCGCTGCACGTGCACGATATCAAGGTCTTCGGACGTAAGGCTTTTGCAGTGGATGGAACACCGGCCGATTGCGTGAACGTGGCGGTGTACAACTTGTGTGCCCAGCGCCCGGATCTCGTCGTTTCCGGCATCAATGCAGGGTTCAACAAGGGGGTAGGATTCGTCATGTCCTCGGGGACGGTAGGGGCTTGTCTGGAGGGAAACATAGCCGGACTCCCCGCAGTTGCGCTGTCGCAGGCCTTCGATACGGCAACTCGAAATCGCTACATCGACGACTACATGATCGAAGAGGAACGGATCGCCCTGTTCGAGGCACATACCGTGAGAATTTTGGACAGACTCACCTCGATACTTTTTTCAGAGCGCAACTGCAGAGATGTCCTTACGACCCCAATCACATGGAATGTGAATTTTCCTTTTGAACTCAGCGATGCTGCGGTGCTTCGCAACGCCACCTTGGGTCTGGCGAGGTACGGACGAACGTTCGTCGAGCAATCGGCCCTGCCAGGAAGTGCGTATCGAACATTTACTCACGACAAGCTCCCAGAGATAGCCGATTCGAATCCGGACACAGATTCAGCGGTGCTTGCGTCAGGCTGTGCAGCGTTGTGCCCTATCGATATTTGGAGTCTCTCGGGCCAGCGAGTGCCAGCGGTCGTGCAAAGGGTCGCTAAAGATGTAATTCTTACT
>JBIIOE010000036.1:0-28466 GCA_044337105.1 Bdellovibrionota bacterium
GCACGTTCACGTGCGAGGAAACATAGGTTTTGCCTCGCTTCCTAGAGGAAACGGGGAACTCGTGGACCAGTTCAAGCGCGCATCTTTCTCGATAGTGCTCAACATTGCCGAAGGTGCCGGGAAGCTACAACAGGCAGATAAGCAGCGATATTTCTCAATAGCACGAGGATCAGTCATGGAGTGTGGAGCCCTCTTTGATCTGCTTAACGCTCTCAGCCATGTTTCCCCGGAAGAGTATCAAGCCGGGAAGCTTTTGCTGACAAGGATTGGAGCCATGCTTTCCAAGCTATGCCTTCAGCCAGTGTGACTCCTCCTCCGGGTACGTTCACGTTTACGTGCACGAGCACGTTCACGTCCGGAAACGCCAATTCTACCCACTCGATTCCACGAAGAGCCTTTTTTTTAGGCGTTGGGGTGCTCTCGGTAATCATATGACGGCCGAATATGTGCGGTTGAAGCCCTCGCGGATGTGAGTGTGCGAACGAGTGAGCCGAGAGCTACCGCGCTCTTCTGTTGATTGGGAATTCTCAGAATAGCCGCCGGATGATACGTGGAGAAGATCCGCCCTCCGTGTGGCCCGATGACGGATGTATTCCCGAGTTCTTTCAGAGTGACTCGACGACGAAGGATGGCACGCGTTGCAGTGGCTCCCAAACATACGATGACGAGTGGTTGAATCAAGCGAATCTCTGCTGCAAGCCATGCGTAACATGCTTGCACCTCTCCAGCTGATGGAGTCTGGAGCACCTTCCTTGTTGCTCTTTGTTTGAACTTGAAATGCTTGACTGCATTGGTCAGATAGATCTCCCTTCTATCCAGGCCAGCCATCTCAAGCGCTCTGTCAAGCAGCCTGCCTGCCGGTCCGACACACGGAATCCCTGCCGTGTCTTCTTGTTCTCCAGGCTGCTCTCCTACCAACATAATTTCCGCGTCAGCTGGGCCATCTCCGAAGACTGTTTGTGTCGCGTTTTGGTACAGAGGGCAGGAGATACATTCAGTCGTGCTGTTAGCGAGCTCTTCGAGTGTTTGGATATCTGCGGTCTGAACGCGCCCGCCGCTAGTGAATTGAAAAGCTGAGTCATCTGCAGGCATAGACATCGAACTGTAAGAAATAGTCATCTAATAATCGAAAGAGTCCTATGATTTCCTTTTGGTGCTGTATGGCAATGTGCAGGAACACGCCCGGGAAGTGAAGCAAAACTCCTTCCTGCCGCGAAAGCGGGTCTAGCGTCGACGGCACTGTCGCTCGTCACACAAGCGCTGCTAGTTCCCGTTTGTTCACGTGAAAAGTGCGATTTACAGGTCAAAACAAGTGCCTGCGTTATCTCTATTCTCCTCGCCGCCCATTCGATTCCACGAAGAGCCCCATTCGTCCTTCTGGCGAGTGACGATTCGAGGTACGTGAGCGGTGAGGTTGTAGGCATCACTGGCGGAGAGTCACGGCGTAGGTATGGCCTCAGGTCGGGTGGGAGAGCGAAGAAGCTGAGTATGGCCCGGCCCTTCGCTCGTCAGCTTCTTGCGTGGATGATATGTCCGACGCTCCACACTGCATCAGGAGATGTTCGGCTCGTTGACACCGGCTTGCGTCATCACAGTGCACTGTTAAGAGGATTCCTCCCTCTCGAATCTGTCCCTCGTACCTCTTTGCCTCGTACTCAGGGATTCTCAACCCAATGAGAGCACCTGTCAGTCCACCGAGCGCACTGCCAGCACCTATTCCGGCCAGTGTAGCTACGACTGGTCCTGCTGCTAGTAGCGGACCGAGTCCAGGAATAGCCAAGAAGCCGGCGCCCGCAAGCCAGCCAAGAGTGCCCCCTACGATTGCGCCAGCTGCCAGTCCCGCCGTCGCTCCCTCGGGGGCTTTGGATCCAGCCTGATGTGCCAGGTCTTGTACTGCTTCGGGCGATGGCATAAGTGCGGAAACATCAGCATTTCGGAAGCCGTTCGCCCGTAGTGTCGTTACGCCGCTTTCGAGATCATGACGTGATCGAAAGATGCCTAGTACGACGTAGTTTCGAGGCTCGTCACGGTCCAGGTAGCGAGTTTCCTGGTTCATATCATCCATAAACCGCCCGCCCTCGTCTGTTAGTGCATAGCGCTGTCACCGCTCTCGCGAGATGAGCGTGAGGACTGCTGACGCCATGCGCCTGCTGACGTTGCTTTCGAGTAGATCCCGACAAGGAGAAGGGTAGGTGCCCACTGTCCAACAAACAGAGCATCCTGATAACGACCTGAAAGTCGGAGGAGCAGTGACGCTCCCACTGAAACAGCCGCCCCGAGTAAAAATGCATCAGGCGGAATACTTTCAATCTGTGAAGTTACTCTCTCTGCCACATTTTGTATCTGTTCTCGTCCCGCATACGAATCTTGCACATCATCCTTCTGCATGAGTCACCTCTCTATTTGGTTATCCGCGGAAGTCTACAATCACCTAGGTCGGTAGCCATGAGAAGGCGCAGGTAGAACCACACGTGCTCGGCTGGGAAGCTGTGGAGAATGAAAAGGATTCCTAGTTCTGATTCCTCGCAAAGGTCGGGGATGCTTAGCGGCAGGTGGCTTAGGTCATGGGCGAAGTAACTATCCTTAGCCCTATTTACCCACTTGAAAACGCGAAGAGCTCGAACGCTTTCGCTATAGAGAGCTCTCGGTATGCCAAGAGGGCCGAACGGAAGAATGGCTCTTCATGATATGCTGTCTGTCGCCACTTTACTGGTCGTGTTCCTGTATTTCGACGCATCCAAAAGGACGGATGAGCAATGTGCGGGCCGCGAGCTCTCCAAAACTTTGCGCCATATGTCGAATGTATGTATCGACCACGTCGTGCGGAACGATTGCCAAAATGGTGCCGCCGAAGCCGCCGCCATGCACTCGATAGCCCAGACGATTGTCGAAACGGCGTGAGAGTTCCTCGCTTAGCGCGAGTGCAACCGATATCGGCTGTACAGAGGGATGATCGGCCTCGTAACAGTTCTGAAGGAGTCGCCAGGAGGAGCTGCCGCTTTCGGTGACAAGACCGACAAAACGCCGAAAGTCACTGTTTCGGAGTGCCTGTACCTGCTGTTCTACTCGGGCATTCTCTGCAAAGAAATGAATTGCTCTCAGGAGCGCTCTGTCTCCACAGCGCACTCTAATCCCTCGCGTGTTGAGCAGCACGTCGTCTAGTGTAATCTCCGCCAAACGTTCCCTGTGAAAGTAACGCGCAACTTCCTTCATTTCGGCCGGAATCGAACTGTATTCAAAGTTCAGGGAGGAGTGATCGCCTCCGGGATTGACCAGTACCAGGTCGTGCGAGTGCCGCGAGAGCGAGATCGAAATTTGCTCGATTCGGGGGTTCGCCTGATGTTGGAACTCCATCTCCACTACTCCACCTGTGCCGATAGAGAGTTGGTCCAGTAGTCCCACTGGTTTTCCCCAGTACCTATCCTCCGCTTCTCTTCCGATAGTAGCCAAAGTGAAGACGTCCAATGATGAATTGTTGAAGAGTCCGTTCAGCGCAGAGCCGACGAGCATCTCTAAAGCAGCGGATGAACTTAAGCCTGATGCAAAGACAACCTCACTATCCATTACCATGTCGAGCCCGCCAAGCTTGTAGCCTCTGCTAGCGAAGCCGGCGGCGATCCCTCGTAGAAGCTGCGTGGTGGGATGCTCAGATTCATCCGGCAGGAGCTCTGTGATGTCGATTTGGAAGGGACGTTCGAAGCCTCTGGAGTAGACCGTCCATACGCTAGTCGGCTTAGGGCTGACTGCAGCTATCACATCCAAATCAATCGTAGCCGCTAGGACCCGGCCACCATTGTGATCTGTATGATTGCCGCCAATCTCGCACCTTCCAGGAGCGCTGTAGATCGAACGGGGCACGTTGCCGAAGAACTGAAGAAAACTGTCTGTTAGGCTTCGGTACCGACGACGCTGTCGTTCGAGAATCGCCGGAGAGTCGCCGTACAAAAGAGAGAGGCCCCGAGAGGGTAGTATTTGAGTTCCTTCGAACGAATTCGTGGTCATTCGGCGCCTTAAGTTCGCGTTCCACATGAGAGAGTGGGCGGATGTCGATCATAGGTGGGATGTTATCGAGTCCTATATGATCCTAGTGAGCTATAGAACGGTATGAGATTTGAGGCACCAGAAACAGCACATCGACGTTGGAATCCTTTGCGGCGAGAGTGGATACTCAATTCACCGCACAGGATGAAGAGGCCCTGGCAAGGCCAAGAAGAGGCGCTTCCCGCCACGGAGAGGCCGCGATACGACCCTACGTGCTATCTGTGTCCGGGTAATGAGCGTGCCGGGGGAGCGACAAACCCTGCGTACGAGGACGTGTTCTCCTTCACGAATGACTTCTCAGCCCTGTTGCCTGAAGGTCATCAGACAGCGGAACAGACCGCGTGCCATCAGCTCGTACGCACCAAGCGAGAGGGAGGTGTGTGTCGGGTGATCTGTTTCTCTCCTCGGCATGACCTAACGTTGGCAGATATGGAGACCTCCGCGATTGAAAGAGTAATCCGCCTATGGCGTGACGAATACGATACGTTAGCGCGGAAGCCCAACATCGAATATGTACTCACCTTCGAGAACAAGGGCGAGATCATGGGGGCATCCAATCCCCACCCGCATGGCCAGATCTGGGCGACGTCGTACATTCCTAGCATTCCAAAACAGGAGATCGGAGCACAGATCGATCACTTCAAGGCGCATGGAGAGGGACTGCTTGAAGAGTACATGAAATGGGAGGTCTCTCAGGAAGAGAGGTTGGTTGCCATAAACGAGGGATGGGTGGCGCTCGTTCCGTTTTGGGCTTCGTGGCCTTTCGAAGTAGCGATACTGCCGCGGCTCCCGGTCTCCTCTACTCTGCATATCATGCCGGAGCAGGTGTCTTCGTGGGCCTCAATTTTGCAAGAGGTTCTGAGGCGCTACGATGGACTCTTCGGAGTGCCGTTCCCTTACTCTATGGGGTTGCACCAGCATCCAACAAAGGGTAATCGCATGGCAGGAGTAAGTCTCTATCAGACCTTCTACCCACCGCTGCTCCGCTCCGCATCTGTCCGGAAGTTTATGGTTGGGTTCGAATTATCGGCGGAGCTTCAACGCGATATTACCCCCGAATTCGCCGCTGCAAAGCTGAGAGAGTCGTCCGTCAAGCGTCGAGTGACGCATGCCATACCATGAAACTACGGTAAGGGTGAAAACAGACTGAAAGTTCCGAGGTTCCTCATGATGACAAACTCCGTCCCACGGCCCGAGTATCCGCGCCCCCAATTCGAGCGTGAGGAATGGATCAATCTCAACGGGGTATGGTCCTTCACATTCGATTTCGGCCGCTCCGGCTTTGAGCGAGGGTTCGGCCGATCCACCGGATTCGACCGACAGATAGTCGTACCGTTTAGTCCGGAAAGCGCACTCTCTGGTGTCGGGCATACCGATTTCGTCGAAAGTGTGTGGTACCACCGAACGATTGAAATTCCGGCACGCTGGCGAGGCAAGAAAATTCTGTTGCATTTCGGTGGTGTGGACTTCGAGAGTCATGTGTACCTCGATGGTCGTCATGTTGGAGGTCACTTTGGGGGCTCTGTTTCCTTCTGGATCGATGTGACAAATTTCGTGGCGGCCGGCTCTCGACATCACTTGGTCGTCCATGCGAAAGACGATACACGTTCGACTATACAAGGCGGTGGTAAGCAGTCGCTCGATTACCAGTCCGTCGGTTGTTTCTACACCCGTACAACCGGCATCTGGCAGACAGTGTGGATGGAAGCTGTCTCGCCTTATGGGCTACTTGGTTGTGAGCAGCTCGCCGATGTAGATATGAGCCATCTGCACCTAAGGCCTATTTTCATACAACAGCGCCGTAATTTGGTGTTTCTAGCGACGGCATATCTCGATGGCGAAAAAATCGCAGAGAGTAGGGTTCTCACGACACACACAGGTACGCTCAGCCTGGATCTCTCGCACAAGCTTGCCCTGTGGTCGCCAGGCGCGCCGCGACTATATGACTTAGTGCTCCAAGTTATGACACTAGATGGAGAGATCCTCGACTCGGTAAAAAGCTATGCTGGGATGAGGAAAATGCACATTGAAGGAAGTCACTTCTTTCTTAACAATGAGCCCTTGTATCTGCGGTTCGTGTTGGACCAAGGGTATTACATGGATGGAATATGGACTGCTCCATCTGACGAAGCTTTGCGCCGGGATATAGAGCTCGGCCTGGAGGCAGGATTTAACGGTGCACGCTTGCACCAAAAGGTCTTCGAGCAGAGATTCCACTACTGGGCCGATCGGCTCGGATACCTTACTTGGTCCGAATTCCCAAGCTGGGGGTTGAGCCTGAAAAGCGACGCTGCGGCCCGAAACATGCTCAACGAGTGGCGTGAGATTATTCTGCGTGATCGGAACAGCCCTTCGATTGTCGGTTGGACACCTTTGAACGAAACGTGGGATGTCAGCGATCGTCATCGGCATCGAAGGCTCCACGTCGATGCGTATGAGATGACCAAAGCACTTGACCCCAGCAGGCCAGTTAACGGTGCCAGCGGCGGGTGTCAGGTCGTCACAGACATTTACACTGCCCACAATTACGAGCAGGATCCTCGAAAGCTCGCGCACATGCTCGAACGACAGGCAGATGGTTCAGTCTATCAAACGCTCGGCGACAAAGAGGTCGAATACAGTGGACAGCCCTACGTGGTCGACGAGTTCGGTGGAATAAAGTGGATTCCTGAGCTTGCGCTACAGTATGCGCCGGATTCGTGGGGATACGGTGTGCCTCCGCGTTCATTGCCGGAGCTGTATGAGCGCCTGGAAGGGCAGGTTAATGCTATTTTGTCGCAACACCACATCAGCGGCTATTGCTACACCCAACTAACTGATGTCGAACAGGAGCAGAATGGTATTTACAACTACGATAGAACGATAAAATTCGATATGTCACTGATACGAGATATCTTTTCTCGAACGCCCGGCAACCTGCGAGACATGATAGAGCATTAATAGGCTGCGGAAGAGTGGCGTCGTGGCGAGAAATTCAAGGTGTTACCGCGCTTTTCTCGCGTTCGCCGCACATATGCGCATGACCGTCATCATCGCGAGCACGAGCTTAATCCCGTACTCTCTTTTGTAGAAGATACGTAAGCAAGGAGTTCGTTATGAGGTTTGATGTTTTCGAAAAGCTGAGCCCAGGTTTCTTCGGTAAGCGCAGGAAAGGCCGATCCGTATCAAAACCAGAGAGAGTTCCCGAGGTAAGGCCTGATCCAATGAAAAGGCACATGTGTTACGTCGTAACGGAAGATGCGGTCAATGTGGATCAGGCATTGGGTGGATCGTCCCTCCACGCATTTAGATGCCTCGACAGGCATGCTCGCTGGCTCTCCGTGCATGAAATGACGCACAGCACTCGGACTCAGTAAGCTGGCAACTCGCGGATATGTGTAGGTGCGCCTAAGGGCCCCGGACGTCCGGGGAGTACTTCATTTAGCAAGCAAAGTACTCGTGTGATTCGGTTGGAGACAGATGAAATCAGAGTCGAACTCGAATGCAGTAACTAGCCTAATCTGTCTCTCCCATCTCCGATGGGACTTTGTCTATCAACGGCCTCAACATCTCTTTTCCCGTATTGCACGAGAGAAGACGGTCGTGTTCTTCGAGGAGCCTGTGTACTCGGATGCTTCATCCGCTTTCCTCGACGTATCTCAGCCCTTGCCTGGTTTGCTGCGGGCTGTCCCCCACTTGCCCACTAGGCTTCCACGACAGGAGGGAGAAGTGTTGCAATCACGCATGCTCCACGAGTTAATCGTAGAGCGTAGCCTTGGTCGTTATGACCTGTGGTATTACACGCCTATGGCACTAAGTATCAGCCGCACTTTGCAGCCAGAAGTTGCGATCTTCGACTGCATGGACGAACTATCCGCTTTCAAAGGCGCTCCGGCAGACATAAGGGTGTTAGAGGCGGAACTGCTCGATAAGGTCGATGTTGTGTTCACCGGAGGCGCAAGTTTGTACGAGGCCAAAAGAAGCCAACACTCTAATGTTCACTGCTGCCCGAGCAGCATCGATAAAGATCATTTCATTCAGGCTCGCCAGGGATTGTCAGAGCCTGACGATCAACGCATGATTCCTGGCCCTCGGATAGGTTTTTACGGCGTGGTAGACGAACGATTCGATGTCGCTCTTCTCGACGAGCTGTCGGTTCTTCGTCCGAATTGGCACTTCGTGATTATTGGCCCGGTCGTGAAAATAAATGAAGGAGATTTACCAAAGGCGCGCAATATTCATTATTTTGGGAAGCGGGAATACGCAGACCTACCTGCATACCTTGCAGGATGGAATGTGGCGATGCTGCCCTTCGCGCACAACTCGGCCACGCGCTTTATCAGTCCAACTAAAACTCCGGAGTATCTTGCAGCTGGCCGACCGGTCGTGTCGACGAGCATTCGAGATGTTGTGCGACCTTACGGAGAGGCAGGCCTTGTCTCGATTGCAGATTCGCCAGGAGACTGGCTCAAGGCGATTGAGTTTGAGCTCCAGAGAGGCAGCGACCATGCATGGCGAGCTCGAGTAGACGGTCTGTTATCAAAGACCTCATGGGACTCCACCTGGACCTATATGTCATCTGCTATCGAGAGTGCGCGCGTATATGAATCGGAAGCAGGGGGAACGTTCGTTCCGAGGATGGGTAGTAACGCCTCTGACGCGCACTTCTCTGTATCTTCTTGACGCGGCTCTACGGCAGAGCGCAGGGCGGATAGAGCTGGATCCAAGTGGGCAAAGAGTCTTCTCATCTCCGAGAAGGCCTCAAAGTACTCCTCGCACAGGGTCCGCTCGTACCCACGCCTGTGGTCGATGTCCCAAATACCGCTGTTGTGCCAGTGGCTCTCGTCTGCCCAGCAGTGCCGGTCTATGAGAGGGTAGAGGCACACTCCGTAGATGGTTGTACCTTGTTCCACTGCGAGCAAAATCTCGTGAAGTGTTTCGCGGATCCATTCAGGACGTCCTTCGCCGACATGGCTGGTTTCAGCAATAAAGAGCGGTCGCTGGTATGTTGCCTCCGCCTCCCGCAAAAGTTCACTGAAGGGCTTCCAGCGATCGTCTCTCGGTTTGTGATGCCAGAAAATAGTCTTGTCCCCCGGGTCTTCCCATTGATTCGCATGGTAGAAATTGACTCCTACGAGGTCGAGATACTCCTCTCTCCCTCCAAGCTCTGGATGGATGCGTCCCGCAATCAATTCAGCGGCTTCGTATTGGCTCCGCTTACGGCTGGCAGCCGCAGCTGCCAAGTCAGGTCGATCTCTAGGTGGTACCACATGAATAATCGGATCGACATGGACGATGCGAGCTCGATGTGCGACCGATCTAATCGCCTCGATACCTGCTATCGTCGCACGCACGATCTGTTTCTTCAGCTCCCAGCTTCGACCCAGTGCGTGAGGATACATGTCTCCTTCGCCGCAAATCGCATGGCAGAAGTACGAAATTTCGTTGAAGGGGATGATGAGAGGAGACTCGATTCCATGGTCGACGAGTACTTCCGCCATTTTCCGAGCATACCGCTCGAAGCGATCTACGAATTTTCCGCTGAATATATCTAGATCGTCGGGCCATCCGTAATGACACAGCGTCCAAATGACCTGTATATCCTCCTTAATCGAGGCCTCCAGCATGGGTAAGAAGCTGCTCAGATCGAAGCGCGCACCCCTATCGATCAAGTACCAACGCATTGCATCCCGAACGGTACGAATCCCTATTTCGCGGGCTCGTGCGTAGTCGCCTTGCGCAAAAATGTCGTGCTTCGTTGACGCAATCATGTCGATGCGGTGCCCGTAGCAGTTGATCTGGTAGGCCGATTCGAACCCACCGAGAAAAAAGGATCTGAAAGGGGTATTAAGAGCGACCCCTGGCACCTTTGCTAGATTGCTCATACCAAAAAACCGAGAAATGAATACCGCTCATCAATTCCCTCTCGAGGGCCTTAGCGCTTAGGTGGACTTAGCCGAGTGTTTCAGGGCTTGTTGAATGGCGTGCTCCCCAGTCTCCTGGTGTTTACGTAGTCTATGTGATGTCATGTCAATCACACGATTCACTTTGTAGGTAGTCTCCGTAATTCCGTCACGCACCCAATCAACCCATTCGACTCCCTGCATAAAGCTGTGATCTTGATTGCTCACCTCGTATTTCCAGCCGCCGAATCGCCCGCGTGAGTTGATTCCTAGCCTATCGAGAAAGGGAATTACTGAATCGAGTATATCATCTCGCTCGAGGGATGGGGTGGGATATCCATATTCAGCGCAATAAGACCATGTCGATACAATCTCATCTTCTTCGCGGATGAGCTTTGTTGCTCGTAGGCCAGCGATAGTGGCGTCAATCAATTTTTCTCGGTCGACTGGTTTCTGTGCTGACTCGCTCGTCTCCGTCATAAGCGAATAGTGCTCATTGATGTCGGGCACATTGTTGGGGCTGTAATTAGAGAAAACTGTGACTCGGTAAAACGGACAGTTGGACTCAGGAAAGTACATCCAACACTTGGAGCCTACGTCTTCAGGGGGGCGACCTTTAAGACCCACACCTACGATGTTAGACGCTGAGTGTTTGAGCGCCGAGGCGGTGCGAGTCAACTTGCTCGGCATGTCTTTGACCATGCCTGTCAAAATGTCGAGTGGAATGGTCGAGAGTAAGTGCTCGTAGCGGTATACCGCCCCATCCTTGGTGGTTACCTGTTTTTTCTCAGGATCTATCGAGGTAACTGATTGCCCGAAACGCATATGCTTTCGACCGACTATGTCTGCCATAGAGTGCCAAATCGCTCCTGTGCCACCGTACGAAGGGAACTTGAAGGTGTTGTTCGGGCCCCATGAGGCGTCCATGCGTTCGTACACGATATTTTCAAGGATTCGTTCGATATCCACAAGTGCGACTCGTTCGCCGATCCACTGATAGGACATCTGTTGTGGCGGATATGCCCACACCTTGTAATTGTAGGGCAGCATGAATTCCTCGGCGACTCCCTCTCCAAACACCTGTAGTATCCACTCTTTGAAGTCACTCGGAGAGCCATCGGCTCCGTTCTTCCAGGTTTTGAGCAGGCCGCGCAGGCACTTCATCAGCGAATCCGTGGGTAGGTATCGGATGTTGTTTTGAAATGGGTAGGGGACGAACCGATCGTGCAGCCAGACCCATGACTCGCGCTCGTGCTCTAGCCACTGCTCTCGGGGTATTGCGTGTTCCATCGCCTTGTCGAAGTACTCGTAGTGCGAGAACTGAACATGCCCCCCTATGTCCCACCAGAAGCCCTTCTGATCTTGGAAGCTGGTCGCTAATCCTCCAGCGCGCTCTGTCTGTTCAAGGATGAGATAATCACGTTCCCCCTTTTCCTTGAGCCTATATGCTGCTCCGAGTCCAGTCACACCGCATCCAATGATCAGATATCGTACGAACATCACGCCCTCTCCCATGTTAATAGCCGAATGAGCCGTCTACGGCTGTGTCAGGATGCTTACCGTTGTCGCATGCGGACGCCGCCACGGTGTTATGACCCGGCGCACGATTAGACGTCTGTTGCCACGGAAATAGTTGAAAAGACGAACAGCCCGTTGAAGCAAAAACTGCGTACTTTGCGACGAGATATGAGAGACGCATATTGCACTTGGCGCATGATCTGAGTCATATACTCGTTCGGCCCGGCTTTCGCGGGTTCTTCGGTTTTTAAGTGGGTCATGCGGGTTCTTCGTTGTGGCGATAAGTGTACTTGTCTCTTCTCTTCTTCCGACTTCAACAGGAGCTCTCGAGCCGGACATTGAGGCTGTTCCTGCTGAGGTTGTTGCTCCCTTTCTTCAAGCACCTAGACTAAGGCCGCCGTCGCTCGAGCGGGCGATCTTGATAAACCCCTCCGGAGCGGACCCTTGGGTGACCTCTCATGGGAGTCTGCTCTACTACACGCAAACCACCGGCAAAGACGTTCGACTGTGGGTCGCAGAGGATCTTGGAGGTCTGATCGATGCCGCTCCAGTGGTGCTGTGGGATCCATACAAGGATCATAAGCTGAACCTGCGAAATATGTGGGCACCTGAGATTCATCAGATAGGGGAGTCCTGGTATCTGTACGTCTCGGCTGACGATGGTCATAACAAAAATCATCGGATGTACGTCCTGGAATCCAGTGAGGGGCCTGCGGGTCCGTATGAATTTAGAGGGCGACTCCGGATTCCGGGAGCAGATAGGTGGGCTATAGATGGCACCGTAGCCGAAATTCACGGTGAGTTTTATTATGCGTGGTCCGGTTGGCCAGGCTCTCGTAACGGCCGGCAGGATATCTATCTCGCGAAAATGGAGAATCCATGGACGCTGACAGGTGTCGTGTCGAGAATTTCGCAGCCTGAGTATCCTTGGGAGTCGTGGATTAACGAAGGGCCCCAGTTCCTTCGTCGCGGCAAGGACACCTTCATAGTCTATTCCGCGAACAAATCTTGGACCGATGATTACAAGCTGGGGTTGCTTCGGCTCGAAGGAGCAGATCCGCTGCAGGCCTCGGCATGGCGCAAGTTTTCAGCGCCTGTTTTTCAGAGCAACGTGTCGACTCGCGATCCTGTATATGCCCCAGGGCATTGTTCGTTTCACGTTGATTCAACAGGGGATCAGTGGGTGCTGTATCACGTCGCACGGAGTCAGGGCTCTGGCTGGAGTAGAGAGGTGCGTGCACAGCGATGGATATGGGGAGATGATGGGTCTCCGCAGTTCGGAGTTCCACTGCCGGTTCAGCACGCGAGTCAGGAGGATCTAGTGGCGTACATTACCCCCCGTCTCCACCTGCCTGCGGAGTAGTACCGTGGCGCGCATTCAGTTCGTCTGTGAGCGAGAGCGCAAAGGAACGCTGAGGGCGGTCAGTCGGAGTTCGCCTCAATCTTTGGTATTATTGTCTATCCTTTATTGCAGCGCCTTTCGAGAAGCCGCTCCGGCCCGCAGCTCGAAAGTCTTTTAAATTTTGTATGGAGCTTTTTATGGGCGTTTTCAAAGTGATGGTGACAGTGGTGCTCGTAGTGTTTCAGTTCGCTGCATGTGCCGGTCTTAAGGGCGCTCCCAAAGGGGAGGCTGCTCAAGTCAAGGAACGCGAGGCGCGCACCGCCCTCGAACGATTGTACCACGAAAGTTCAGAGGCTAAGCAACTTAGCATGCGAGCGGCGGGCATTCTCGTGTTTCCCGAGGTAACAAAGGCGGGATTTGTGGTTGGAGGACAGTACGGTGATGGCGTGCTCTTCAAACAGGGCCGGTTCGCCGGCTTCTATAACTCGACCTCCGTATCAGCCGGATTGCAGGCGGGTGCTCAGCGACTCGGGTACGCTCTGTTCTTCATGGGACAGGATGATCTGAACTATCTCAATAGTTCGAAGGGCTGGGAGGTCGGCACTAACCCGAATCTTACAGTCATAGACCGCGGATACTCGACGGCTCTAACGTCATCAACGGCCAGGGAAGGAATATACGCATTTTTCTTCGATCAAAAGGGTCTCATGGCGGGAGTCGGGTTGCAGGGCACCAAGATCACCAAGCGCGGGTAAGGCGGCGAGTAATCTATATGGATCGTCCGAGCTCGACCGCGAATGTGATGTTGAGTAGGCGCTTGAGGTAAATGCCGCAGGGCTGCGCGGAGAGTGGGTTGAAGCTCTTGGAGACCGAAGGTACTGCTCGGACGTCGATCGAGAAGGGTTCGAAGAGCAGACTAGGCGTCCTCTAGCTACTACGAAAAAGCCTGCATGAGGAGAGCTAATGGAAGCCGAACAGGGGTAGTGTATCCTATAACTCAGTCCTGTTCTCTCTGCTCCCGAATAAATTCGGGAACAAGAGACCAATTCTCCTGCTTTTTGAGGAAAAATGAGCACCGATCCCCGCACATCAGCGCGAATGTGTTGTGTAGCTTGCGTCCCTAGGATTCGCCAGTTCGCCTCCCAGTGACTCCAGTCCTGTCCGTCCATCCGCTCTCTACAGGAAGTATTTCTGCTTCCGGAACGAGCTCTACTGCGGTAACCTCCCCGGCATGGCCGCAATGCGAAAAATAGCTCTTCTGATGTTGATACTCTTTTTTGCGGGCTCCGTCGTTACGGTCGCAGCACGGGAGATGCGCGCGAATCTCAAGGAGCAGGGGGACGATGAGCGAATTCGAGTTCAGGCGCTCATCAAGCAGCTCAAGGGAGACGTCCTGACCAGCAAAGCCGACAAAGAGGCCGAGTCAGAGGAAGAAAAGAGGCAGAGATTCCTGCAACCGTCAGTTTTGCCGACGCGTGCTCCTGGTCGAATCTTGACTGAGAGAGATAGCATGTTTTTCAGGTCGATCCTTCGAAAGTTTATCGCAGCCAGTGAAAAAGCTGCATCGTAAGCATATATGCACACATTAAGAATCTTGTTGCTCGTTTTTGTTGTCGCAACTCAGTGCTCGGGCTGTGTTCTGGTGCCTTTCGTGAATGCGTTCAAGCAAACGGGAGTTGCGGAAGGGGATCGTAAGGCGCTGCTCGCGCCGGAGGTCAAGAAGTTTGCCGACGGAATATCGTGGGGAAATAAAAGCGCCGCATTGGATGTGGTCGCGGACGAATCCCGTGAGACGATTTCCAAACAGCTTCGAGAGGTTGGGGAAGAAGAGCGTGTTTGGGAGTGTAAGGTCGACGACGTAATGTGGTTGGAGGATGCGTACAAGGCGAAGGTATTCGTCAAAGTCAGGTACTACAAAGTCCCGTTCTACGTCGTAAAAACCAGGATAGAGGAGCAGCGCTGGGAATTCTCTCTCGCAAAAGGGTGGAAGCTCGTGGAACGCTCGATCGTAGAGGGTTAGTATGTGCGTTTTCACTCCGAAGCTACCGGGACGAATCCTCTCTATTGGGCTTTGCTTGGGGGTTCTGAGCGGTTGTTCGATGAAAGCCTCGATCTCGGATTTGTCGAGCGCGGGCGAGGTAGTGGAGAGCACCTCGGGTAGTGAGCCGGAGCGAAGCCCCTTCACGCTCGAGGTTCTCGACGAAGTCAACGACGGAGAGCGTGTAAGTATCAGAGGTAGAGTCGTCCCGAAGGGTGATTGGGCTCGCGACGATGCCGTGGTTCGTCTCTCGGCGTTGGACGAGCAGGGCAACTCCCGGATCGTTTTGAGAAAGCTGAGTGACATAGCTCCCAAAGGGGAGGAGTCCAACGGTAGTAGGCCAACCGAATTCGTTTTGTCGATACCGTCAAAAGGGATATCCAATTATCAGATCGAATTGTTGTGGGGAGACGAGGCCGCGCCCTTCATGGCGCGAGCAGCGGACGCGGCTTCTGGCGACGGTCAAGTGCTGGCTCTTCGCAAGCTCGAGGTTCACAGAGTCCCGAGTGAATCCTGCTCGACTCCAGACGAATGTTCGGTCAAGTTCACGATAACAGGGGAGTTTTTTAACTCTGGAGGGGCAACTTTAAAGAATGTTGTGATAGAGGCCGGATTCGTACCGGCTGATAAACTTGATTTGCCTGGCCAAATTCTCGAAAATGCTCGGCGGATCGAGGTCAGAAACTTAAATTTGGTATCTGGTGGCACCAAGCCTTTCAGGCTAGCGTTGGAGAAGCAGATTCCTTCTTCAGAGCAAGTCGCACCTCGACCCGTGGTTCGTATAGTTTCGGTCGAGCCTGCTTAGTCAGGTATCGAGCGCATGACCGCATTAATTGATTACCTTTCGAATTCTCATGTCTCCTCGCTCAGATACGGAACAAGCTGCTGACGGCGAAAAGAAGGGTGTGTACATACGCACGTACGGCTGTCAGATGAACGAGTACGACTCCCAAAAGTTGTACAAAATTCTGGAGAGCGAATATCGGCCGGTAGATACTCCAGAGCAGGCGGACCTCATTTTGATCAACACTTGCAGTGTCCGTGAGAAGCCGGAGCAGAAGCTCTACAGTATGCTTGGCTCCATTGGAGATCTCAAAGCGGCGCGACCTGGGATGATGGTGGGGGTGTGCGGATGTGTCGCTCAGCAAGAGGGAGAGAAGATCATCAAGCGCAGCCGAAATGTGGATTTCGTTTTTGGAACCCACAATCTCTCATTGGTTCCTTCTTTGATTCAGTTGAGGAAAAAGGGAGCGCCACCTCAAGCTGCAGTCGATTATCGGGAAGAGTGGGAGGATTTACCCCTTGGTTTCGCCGAGTTCGATTCATCCAAAAATGCGCAGCGTGGTCACGTAACGGCTTTTGTCTCCATCAGTAGGGGGTGCAACAAGAACTGCACCTACTGTATCGTTCCGACCACACGCGGCCCTGAAGTGTCGCGTGCTCCAGAGGAGATCGAGCGTGAGGTGCGTATAGCCGTCCATCGCGGTAGCAGGGAGATCGTCCTGTTGGGACAAACGGTCAATTCCTACGGCATAGATCTTCATCCCCGAATGACCTTCGTGAAGCTGCTCGAACGCATAGCAGCGATACCCGGAGTGGAGCGTATTCGCTTCACCAGCCCTCATCCGCAGGAGATCCGGAAAGATTTTATCGACTTTATCGTCTCCAATTCAAAAGTGTGCCGGCACATTCATATGCCTTTACAGTCAGGGAGCGATCGTATCCTTCGGGCTATGAATAGAAACTACCGCCGCGCGAAGTACCTCAATATTATCGAGGCGCTCAAGAGCCGAGTTCCCGATATGGCGATTACGACAGACATAATCGTCGGGTTTCCCGGAGAGACCGAAGAGGACTTTCAAGATACACTGGATCTGATGGACCTAGTTCAGTTTGACAATAGCTACTCCTTCGTATTTTCTCCGCGACCGGGCACGGTGGCCGCCGAGCTCAAGGAGACGCTCACACACCAAGAGAAGCTGGCTCGACTTCAGATCCTTCAAGCAAAACAACAGGAGATAATGACTCGCAGACTCGCTGCCTGGGTGGGAAGAACAGCCGAAGTTCTCATAGATAATCTGAATCTGAACGACGAGAGCTTCTTTGGCGGGCGCATATCTCAGAACCTCACCGTCAAATTTCAGCAACCGCATGAGTCCATCAAGCTGGGGACTACGGTTAATGCGCGCATTACCGGGCACAACAGGGTTACCCTGACGGCCGAGCTCGTCGCCGCATGATGTAGATCCTCCAGGTCCTCTAAAACACTCGTTATTCAGCGGGGAATTTCAGAGGCATTTGCCCGGTAAAATCTCCTACGCGCAGATGTTTTCTTTGAAGGGACGCTTCGGTACGCAGTGTGTCGAGAGAGGAGCGTATGCGTGAAGCTAGAGCAGTTAGGCCCTGTTTTCTTTGCATAGACTTCCGTGATTCCACCATGTTACCATCAGGCTTCAGCTCCATTCGTGCTCAAGGATAGGTTCACATGGGAAATGATACGGCGGTTGAGATGTTCGTGGGGGGCTTGGTCCTTGACCCAGCAACCCAAGCTCCAATCGTGGTTCTGAAGGACGAGAGTGGTCAGGTTACCCTCCCTATCTGGATAGGTATAGCCGAGGCTACCTCGATAGCTAGCGCTATCAAGCAGGTCACTATGGCTCGACCCCTGACGCATGATCTGTTCTACGAGCTGTTGCTTGAGTTGGGCATGACCGTTCAGCGCATAATGATCACCGAGCTGCGCGACTCTACCTATTTTGCGGAGCTTGTGCTCGGGCAAGGCGAGCGAGCGCTCATACTCGATTCTCGTCCGAGTGATGCGATAGCTATGGCCCTTCGAGCTTCTGCGCCTATTTACGTTGCCCGGCACGTTTTGGATCAGGCACAGGTGGCGTTCGCTAATCAGGAACCAACCCCGGAAGGGGAGCCCCCGGTCCAGGATGCGCCGTCCTCGGAGGAGGAAGCGTTGAAAGAAGGAGAGGAGTCGGCAAAGGACTTCCGCTCAATAGATAAAGGGCAGTGGGAGAAGATCCTGGGAGATCTCGACCCCGATGACTTCAAGTACAAGATGTAGCAAGGAAGCCGGTTTGGTCAGCGGTTTCTCTCGAGTTACTCACTACGATTGAACCCTGTACAATCCGTTGTTCGTCTGATACGACCTGAAGGTTCCGCGCTGCGTACTGAGCGATTAGTGAGTATTTTATTCGAACGAGAGAGCATGACCACGCAATCGGTTAAAGAAGATAAGCCCATGGAAGAGAAGAATATCCGGACGCACAGCATCTTCGAAGATCCAGCCATTGCAGAGGCTGCCAAAGATGACCCCGTAGTGCGCTTCATTTCGCGTAACTGGAAGACGGTCATCGGTGCTTTGGTTGCAGTTGCTCTATCGATGATCGCCTACAACACCTTCAAGAATACCGCTGAGCAGAAGCGTGCAACTGCCACCCAAATCTTGATGGATATCCAGCAGGGGTACAATTCGATCACCGAGAAGCAGCAAGAGCTGTCGACACTAACAAAGAATCTTGCGGGCGAAACCGACCCAAAGAAGAAGGAAGAGGCACAACAGAAAATTGAGGCTGCCACGAAGGAGCTCAATCAGGCGCGGGAGCGCACCACGCTGGTGGTGGATTCGCTCAAGTCGCCACCGCCCTTTGATATGCTTGCCCAGTTATACCGGGGACTCATCGCAGCACGCTTCGGGGATCATTCGGTCACTCAGCAGGTCCTCCTCTCGACCTCGTGGGAAACGATAGGTGCTCGCGATTCAGCGGAGCGGATGGCGGCAGAATTCGCAGCGCTCGGCTTGGCGCGGGCGCTTGTCGATGTGCCTACCTCTTCGGAGGCAGTAAGGAGTGGGCTAGCGAATTTGGCTTCTAAGGGAAGCTTCGCAGCTGTTCAGGCGGCTGTAACTCTCGCGACTATCGCTTCGACGCCAGACGAGAAGGCCAAGGCGCGCGAAACAATAGAGGATGTCGCTAGGCGCTTTCCTGCGCAGGAGAAGTTCCTGACGCCAGCGCGTGAACAGGTCGCGCAGTAATATAGAGTCAGGTATGCCGCTTCGACTCCTCGTATTCCTAACAGCGATAAATCTTCTCAACTATTTCGATCGCTACATCGTTCATGCGGTCGAGCCGTTGTTGCGCAGCGAGTTCGCGCTGACCAACGCGCAGTCTGGTTTCGTAGGGGCTGCGTTCGTAGTTGGGTACGTAATTTTCTCACCCCTGTTCGGCTACCTCGGAGATCGATTCGACCGCCGAGTGTTAATGGCTATCGGTTTGCTCGCTTGGAGCCTTTTTACAGGGCTCGCTAGCCTAGCCTCGGGGCTGTATTCATTTGTGGTGTTGCGAGCACTCGTCGGAGTAGGTGAGGCCAGCTTTAGTGCGATAGTTCCCGGGTATCTCAAGGGAAGAGTGGCAGATACTATCGCGCTCAACTCGGCTCTATCAGTCTTTTATGTCGCTATACCGGTGGGATCAGCTCTCGGGTATGTTGCTGGAGGCGTTACAGCTGAATCGTGGGGGTGGAGAGCGCTCTTCGGAGCGGCCGCAGTTCCCGGTGTTTTATTAGCGCTGGGATTCCTGTTCGTTGCTCCGGACAAGAGCACATCGACTCCAACGACACAGCGGGTCGATTTTCTCTCAGGAGTCAAAACGATCACCTCATCTCCTGTCCTTCGTTTGACAATACTTGGATATATCTTCAATACCTTTGCTCTGAATGGCGTTGCGTATTTTGTTGCGAGATACGGCAGTGGCCTAGGGATGGATATGGGCGATGTCGATTGGTATTTCGGGATCATACTGGTCTGTACCGGAATTATTGGCACGCTTGGCGGTGGCCGTCTGGCTTCCTGGTATGCCAAAGGAAAAGCTGAGCCTCTCCAAGCCATGCTGCTCTTCGTCAGTGTTACTACATTTGTCGGGGTGCCGTTTCTAGCAGTCGCTTTCCTTGCAGGGTCTCCTGAGTTGTTTTTCGGCGCCTGTTTTTTCGCCGAGCTGGCTTTGTTCGCCGGAGTTGCCCCGCTCAATTCGGTGATCGTCGGACACGCTCCTAAGGGGCTCGAGACGCTTACGCAGGGCGTTACTATCTTCTCTATTCAGCTGTTTGGAAGCGCTTTGGCGCCGATCGTAATCGGTAAACTCGCAGACATAATGAGCACCGCAGGTGCTATCCCCGCTGTATCGGCACACAATGCGCTCGGTTATGCGTTACAGCTTTCGACTATTTCTATGGTATTCTCTGCGTTAGTGTGGCTAGTCGCAGCGAAACGAGATCTCGCAAAGTCTGCGGCGTCGCTTTAGGTAGAGAACTGTTGGGGGGTAGTCATGTACCAAGGGGCAATATCGGGTCTGTTCGCGGTAGTGAGCTTTGTATTTCCCTTTACGGCCACTTGCGAAGAGAGTGTGGAGCCGTTGTTTGAGATAGCCCGCGAAAATCGCACTGGCGGAGCCCCATCTCCAACCAGTATCGAGAAGGCCTACAGCGCGTGCTTGAAGGGTGTAGACGCTGAGTTCGCCGCAGTAGCACCTGATGTAGCCCGTCGCTCAGGAGCTCGCAAGGCGGAGGAAGAGGTGTGTCACCGAGCACGGCGAGAATGCGTGGCAGCTCCATCGGGTGCTGCCTGTAAAGGCTTTGTCGTAGATTACTCTGAGTGATTCATGCACATAGCTCGGTTGCCAGTAACGGTACTGGGCGTGCGGAAGACCTTGAAAAAGGGGGCCTGGGAGTGACAGCTACTATTCCTTCGCAAGTCTTGATCAGAGAAGTAGGTCCTCGCGAAGGCTTTCAGATCATGACGAAGGTCGTCGAGACAGCTCGCAAGGTAGAGCTGATTGCCGCGCTCGTCGATGCCGGCCTTTCCCACGTAGAGGTCACATCCTTTATGCGGCAAGACCGAGTTCCTCAGATGGCCGATGCGGAGAGCCTCGTGCAGTCGCTCGTCGCGAAGGCTGGTGTGCACTACACGGGTTTGTATCTCAACATCGCAGGCTTCAAGCGGGCTCAGGCGACAGGACGTCTTGATCTTCCGGGTTGGCTGTATACCTCCCCTAGTGATTCCTTCCTTCGGAGAAACAACAACAGCACCATTGAGAAGACCTTGGAGTCTGTCCCGGAATGGGTTGCAGCTTTTCGCGAGGCAGGCAGAGGCGTCCACGGCCTCATGGTTTCGACAGCGTTTGGATGTGAGCTGGAGGGTTCGGTTTCAGTCTCATCTGTTACGACTCTCGTCGAGCGCTTCATCGCAGAATGTGACAAGCAAGGCGAGCACCTCAAAGAGGTGTGTTTGGCAGACACTGTAGGAAGGGGACAGCCAACTGCTATCAGAGAGGCTGTGCGTTTGATCAGGTCGCTTGGAGTAGTGCCGTCTCTGCATTTGCACGATACGTGGGGTTTGGGTCTGACGAACGCATACGCAGGGCTGCTCGAGGGGGTGGAGATTTTTGAGGCCTCAGTGGGTGGAATGGGAGGATGCCCTTTCACTCCGGGTGCGGCCGGCAACGTCGCCACCGAGGATTTGGTATACCTATGTGAATCTCTAGGGATAGCAACAGGGATTGACCTCGAACGCTGTTGCGCGGCGGCTGTGCTCGCCGAAAAGATAGTTGGCTCTCCCCTTCCTGGTCGCGTTTATAGAGCAAGAAGAGCATTTTGCGACTTATCCTAGTAATGATCTGAAATAACAGCACTGATGTTGAACGCGCGAAGTATTTGGGGAGTTGAAAATAGCCCCAAGGGTGATTAAGTTGGGTACATGCGGACCGATAGCTTCTTCGTTCCCTATACAGGTAAAAAACCAGCATCCGTTTGTATCAACGGCCATCGCCTCGTCATCCTTTCGTCTGAACGTGACACCATAGAGGACGACCTCGACCTTTTTGGCGCAGACCGAGTCAAGAAGGTTCGTGTAGGGGGGAGCGACGTAGAGCAAGAACGTGCCTTGGGTAAGATCGCCCGGCAGGTCGATGGTGGAGTGGTCATAGCCCCAGCAGGTGTTGGCATTCGCGACATTCTCAAGAATCTCGAAAGCGAGTTGCCGTGGGTGCACTAAGCCGGCCGCTCGATTCGCTAAAAGGCCGCTGGTTCTATTGGGGCGCTGGGCTACTGTGTGTAGTTTGCTCGTGTGTGCTGTTCATGTGCACCGGATGCAATTCGGGTGGAATGAAGCGTCCTGTCGGTTTCGTGCGCTTGGGACCAGCCGCTGAGCTGGCGCAGCGCCCAGAAACATTCTTCTCAGAGGCGCGAGTTCTCGTCCGCTACGATGGGCGCGGGTTTTCTGCGATGAGTACCGCGTGCACCCAGGATCTTTCTGCGCTCACAAGGATAGGCGACGGGCCTCGGAGACGGTGGGTCTCTTCTCTTTCAAGCAGTGCGTACGATGATGAGGGGCGTGTGATAGCAGGGCCGACTAAGGCTCATCTGCCCTTCTATGAATTAAAATTGGCAGCCGGGACATATGGAGGTGTGCCGGATACGCTCTTCGTAGAGATAGGTATGGAGACTGAGTCAGCCTGGCGTCTTCCGTTTGGGCTACCGAGATAGCCTTGAATCGTGCAGCGCAGGCGTCCCTATTTCGCAAAGGTATCCTTGTGAATCTGTTTGATCGGCAGAAATCCGTACCAGAGCCACAGATCCTCGAGAGCTTCCAGATCTCGCTTGCTCCTATCGGTCGAGAAGGCGAGATACAAAGTCGTCGGGGTTGTGTCAGTCGGAGCAAGTTCAAACAACACCTCCGCCTTCTCTCGAGAGGTGGAAGCGGAGGTTAAGTTAATCGATACTGGATATCCGGAGGCGCTCCTTAGCGAAAGGAGCGCAGGTTTGAATCCGTGGAAGCGAAACGCAGGATCTGAGGCTAGAAGCTCCACGTGAACGACTTTATCCTCCGCGCTGACACGGGCCACCTCGAGCTGAACCGCTGGGGGTTCGGTCGCGAGTCTAATCGTGCTGACAATCATGAGCACCACAGCAAGAGCAGTGAGCTTCAAGGCGCTGCGAGGCGTGAGTACTCGCGCAAGCTTCGATCTACCTTGTGTCTCCAGGGTCTGTAGGCGCTCCAAGGAGTAGGCCTCGAGACCAGCGGCGCGCCAATCCGTTGCCTCGAAGAGGCTGAAGGCAAATCCAACGCCAGTATATGTGCTGAGGAGCCAAAAGATCGACTCCGATGCCGAGGCGAGAGTCGTCAAAGCGAGTGACCGTCCGTCAGGATATGGGGCGGTAAAGAGCGCAGTCGCTAAGGCGGTGATAGCTAAAGGCGCTGCTAATGCCCGTATCGCTGCCCCTGGTGCTTGGCGGTGCATGCGCAGAGCCCTTGAAAGTATGCTGCGCCACGAGCCTCCCAGGAACCCTGCGATCACATAGTAGAAATAAACCCTCAGGCACCACGCCAACGAGAGCGCGAGAACGGTAACTCCCACAAGGGTAGGTAAGATACCGTGGTCTGCGCTCAAATAGCCTTGAGAAGCTATAATGTTTGCCTTCGCGAAGATGAGTACAAGCCAGATACATAGCCCTATTCCGAAAATTCGGAGTACAACGGTCGCTATCTGCAGGCGGGGTGAGCTTGCTGTTTGAAGTCGCTTGCGCCAGCGCACAACGACTATGCTCATGACCGTTAGCTGTAGCATTCGCTCGACGAGCATGATCCACGCTGGGGGGGTAACTAGGGCCTCTACGACCGAGCAAAACGAGAGTAAGAGTAGGAGCGAGGGCAAAAGCCGAATGTCCTTGCGGAGTAGTCCTGCAGTGACGAGGAAAGGGTTGACGGCAGAAGGCTTATTGTTCGCGGTCGTAAAAGAAGTATTTGAATTCATTGAAGCATCTCGATTGTCTCGCAGCCTATGAGGAAGCTGGTAATTCGGCGCACCCAAGCCCCCGCTTTCTCAGCGGCAAGGCGAGGTTCCTTGCCCCCACAGACTCTAAGGGACTAATGCTCATGTGTAAACGTGCCGACCTCAAGATAAAAGCGTGAGCGGCAGGAGCGTAGCGCGACAGTTGGTCATGGACTCAATTTTCTACTTAGGATCTCGAGAGGAGAAGCTCCCCCGCTTCCTGGAAAAACTGGGGTATACGGTGCTGGAATCACCCGTAGATCGTCCTATCACCGAGATTTTGCTCAGCACCAACATCGACCTGATACTTTTGGATGGTCGGAACACCTCTGAGGCGGGAGAGTTGTGCTCGTTTCTAAGGGGGCAAGAGCCCACGCGGCAGTTACCCATTGTATATATCGCGGCAGATGACGAGCAGGCTCTCGATCTGGTGAACTCTTTCGAGAAGATCGACATCATTAATGGCCCGTTCTCCATAGGGGCGGTTGCAAGCCGGATAGCGACCCAGTTGAGACTGCGGAAGTTCGCCGGACAAGACGAGCTTAAAAGCACATTAGCTGAGATGAACGCGGCCCTGCGAGACTTCAACGAGAGATTTAAGAGGGAGATTCAGGAAGCTCGAGACATTCATCAAAGTCTTCTGCCGACGAAGGTTCCTGCTGTGCCAGGAATGCAGCTTGCGATCTCCTATCAGCCCTTGGAAGAGCTTGGCGGCGACTGGTATTTTGCGGACATCGGCCCTACTGGGCAGTTAAGGCTGCAGATCGCCGATGTTACGGGACATGGTCTTTCAGCGGCATTTGTAGCGAGTATGGTCAAGCTAGCAATGGTCGCCTCCGATATATGCACGCCAGCGCAGCTCCTCGAGGGTATGAATCGCTTGCTGTCGAAGCAGATGCCCAGCGGGAGATTCGTGACGATGGCCTCCTGTGACTACGATCCCACATCTGGGCGGCTGCAGTGGGCTCGTGCGGGCCATCCGCCTGCGCTGCTGCGAAGAGCAGCGACAAATCAAGTCGAGCAGCTATTAGGCGATGGCTTCCCTATCGGGTTTGTCGACGATGCATCGTACGCAGCAATCGAGGTCGTGCTGGAGCCCGGAGACGCACTGCTCCTGTTCACCGATGGGCTCTCTGAAGCGCAAAATCGCTCTGGAGAGACGTTCGGTCTAGAGCGATTGGCGGTTGCTCTTCAGCAGACAAACTCACATTCGTCCCCTTCAGAAATTCTTACCACTGTCTTGGACGCTTTCGATCTCTTCCGACAGGAGCGATTGCTGAAGGATGATGTGACTCTGATGGTTCTGAAGAGAGCTCCATCGCTTGCATGATGTATTTGGATACGCTGCGCTAAAGGCGGCGCCGAGATTGCTGAGGCACTTGTTTCCGATAGTCGACTAACCCGGATAGAATGAGCTAAAGAGCGATGGTATAGTTCGTGTCGGACTTCGTTCGCTGCGCGAACTTGCCCGCACTTCCACGTTGGAGCTCAAGATCGTCTATGGATGCGCAAGAAAAGTCCCAGCCGGGTAGTGCGGAATTTAATCAAGCATTCCGACGGTTCCTCGTTACGGCTAAGGTGCAGACGTACGCTGCAATCAACCCTACCAAGACAGTGCTTGATGACGGAGCTGTCGAGCTCAACTTTAGAGAGGGCGGCCTGTCATACCGAGACCGTTATTACGGCGCGATTCTTTTCCACGGGTAGGAGGTGGTCTTTCTGGACGCTAAGCCACTATGGTCCATGGTCTATTACGGATACACGCCAGATGAGAAGCAGCCCTCTGCAGAGGCGATTGATCTGCTAAAACTCGCCCTTCGAAATGTTCCTATCGATCAACCGTATCGAGGACCAAATCGCCTCGAATTGGGTAATTTAGTTTATGAATGTAGCCCCTCGGGAACATTGGGTTGCTTTGAGGGTGAAACCCAGTCGACACATGGAGGGTGCGACTCCTGGCGCGCCGTGCTGGAAATGGGGGAAATTTGAACAAATAGAAAAAGAGGGCGGTGAGGTTGTGGGATGCAGATATTTCGCTCAGTCTCTTCCCCTCGCTGTTCTCCTTGTAAAAAATTAATTGATTTTCCCATTCTTCGGACTATCGCGGAGCTCAAATGATGCGAGCATCGCACCACCTGTAAGGAATGGTGCGGCTAGTCGTCAGAAGGTGATGTCAAATGCAGCTCTCGCGGCGCTTCGTTGGCGGCCGCCACCCATGTCCTCACAGCATTTAATGCCGCTACGTACGGGGGAGACGGGATCTGAGGTGGTCCTGACGGTAGAAGCGTGGGTCGGTAGCCACGCAACACACTCAACATTTTTTCCAAGTTGGAGAGAGCGCGGGGCAACGAGACGTGCGCGGGAAAGAGGGTCCACTCCTTCGTTGCCGCTCGGGGAACCTCGGTCGCGACGGTCCACTCTTCGTGGGTGTGAACGAAAACTGAGCCTCCATCAAAGAGCGGCAAGAGATTCAAAATACTGGGAGCTTCTGTCTCGTCATTACGCCAAAACTCGCGGATATTCGTGACCCACTGGTCGTCATCGCCCCTGCGATCCACATGCTGCGGCCCGATGTAAATATTTATTCCCGCCGCCCGAAACGAGCGCCCCACGTACACTATCGACAGGTCAAAACGACCAAACTCTTGAAGGCGACAGCACGCACGCTCCACAGTCACGAGGAGCTCCCCCTCGGAGAACTGCGGAGAGAGCGCAATTTTCTCTGTCGCGCCTGACTTCCCAGCACGCTTTACCAGGTCCCCCAGGCCTCTCCCGACCTCGGCAGCCAAAGTGCAAGCCCTGATCTGTCGTGTTTTTCCGACAGCCGTGACTTTCGCGAGTTCGGCACCGGCGCGAATCGCCATCCGTCTCAGCTCAAGCGCTCCCGGCAGGTGGCTAAAGTCAGCCTCTCCGGTAATAGCGATCGCCTTTCCGATCGTTTCACTTGCTGCGCGCATATGAGACGGAAGTTGCTCTTTGGGAAGGCTAAGGACAAGGCTTGTCATACGTCACTTTTCCGGGACATTGATCTGAGTCTACGCCGATATGCCCGCTACTCAAATATATGCGAAGAATTCATCGTACTGCGATCCCTACCGCTACTCTTTCCGCTCCAGCCACTCGACCTTGCGGCACACAGAGGCTCTATTACCGACCATTTCAAATAGAGACCCTCGGTCCGTCGAGCTCCCTCGCTTCTTGTTTCAGGTCTCGCTCGTGGTTGGGACGTAAGCAGCGGCCGAAAATATCACCTTCATCCCTTCTTTATCGGATCTACCATCGCAGACCGAGGAGAAACGGGCTTATATAATGAGTGTCAGTTCGAGGCGCGTGAGCCCTCTTTCTCCTGAGAGTTAGAAAGGAATGGAAGGTGTTCTTCAGCGATCCCAATTTTTTGTGCAACGAGGATTAGCTTCTCCACAACTTGCGCGTATCCACCCTTGTGTAGAAAGGTCTGGACATCCTCTCCAGATCGTCTAGTCAGTCGCTGTTGAATTGCACATCCTAACAAGCAAATTAGAACCTTCTGCGGGGTTCCGAATCGGTAACCGGGACTTAAAACGACGATGTTTTCTGAGTTTACAGCCGCATGAGGCACCCTACTCGCAAACTGTTCAGGAGCCTCATATCCGCTCATAACGTCGGCGAAAAGTTCACTATAAATAGCCCGCGCGGCATCTGCATCTGCGATGAGGTCCTGACGACCTGCAAGCTCATTGACAATATTGCTGATGAGCCTGCGATGGTACTCCTCGTGAAGGACCGTATCACTTTCCAAGCCCGGCATGACAAGGGCGCCAAGGTTGTCACCCAATAAAGTCTCTACTACTTGCCCTGGTTGCATTGTAACCCCCTGCACGTCGTGCTCAGAGCACGATTGAGAACCCAGTATAAGGCAGATCCGTTGATCTACCGATTCCTGCCCCGCCTTGTCGAGTATGCCGAGTTTACCGCGCTATGCAAATTATTTATGACTCATCGCGTTTTTGAGTGGGTGATAGCGAGCACAGAGATAGCCTAAGCTCTTGTTTTGACCTGCGAATCCCGCCTTTCCAGGTGAACATGCTCGTGCACGTTCACGTCGGAATGAAACCGAGTCCCTCTCCCTCTCATAGATCGCGCGGTAATTCGGCAGTTGATATACTAAAAAACGTCCCGAGCTCTCGTGTGGTCTCTAAGAAAATAGCCAGGTGTTCTGGCTCGGAAATAGTAGCTCCGGTGCAGACGAAAGCACTTCAGAGAGCGCACCCCAGGCAGCCCGAAAGAGGATGGAGTTGAGCTTGCGGTCGTACTTGAAGAACCCCCAGCAGGCGTCTTGGGATGGTAAAGACGGTGTGGCGATGAGGCACGTCTTCGATGACTTCGCTCAGGATATGTTCTGCGAACTTCACCGCCCTCTTTACACCACAGGAGGGGCATACCCCTCGGCGCTTGCAGGAGAAGGCGATAAGGAGCGAGGTGTGACGAAAGGCGTCAATGTCGTATCAGTAAAGATGTCAGATAGTTCCTCTGGTCTAGAGGAACTTCAACAGTGCCACCACAAGGCGCCTGGATAAGCACCAGCTCTCTGAAGCTAAGTATACGATGGTCTCCTGTGAGTACGACGCACATCTGGGCGGCTGCAGTGGGCTCGTGTGGGTCAGCCACCTGCGCTGCTGCGAAGATCAGTGCCGAAACTATTGAAGCGCTTGTTTCCGATAGTCGACTAACCCGGATAGAATGAGCTAAAGAGCGATGGTATAGTTCGTGTCGGACTTCGTTCGCTGCGCGAACTTGCCCGCACTTCCACGTTGGAGCTCAAGATCGTCTATGGA
>JBIIOE010000142.1:0-8325 GCA_044337105.1 Bdellovibrionota bacterium
TAGTGAGCTTTGCTGCGTATGACCTTTTTCTTGACTGGCGACTCTTCGCGGATTTCCTCGCGCAGCAGTTCCTCGATTACGAGCCCGGCATACACTATCCTCAGATTCAGATGCAGTCTGGGACCACAGGAATCAACGCGATCCGTATGTATGATCCCGTCAAGCAGGGATACGACCACGACCCGAGCGGAGATTTCGTGAGGCGCTGGGTGCCTGAACTAAGTCGGATTCCGGGGGGGGCCGTTCATGAACCGTGGAGGCTCAGCCCGCTTGAGCAACGTGAGTGTCAGTTCGAGCCGGGGGGCTCGTATCCAGTCAGGATTATCGACCACCGACTCGCTGTGCGTACAGCTCGTGAGGTTATCTCCTCCTTTCGCAAGAGTGCGGAAACAAGGTGTGCGGCGAGGGATACCTTGCAGAAGCATGGTAGTCGTGCCACACGTGGCCGGCGACGTGCGGCGGCAAGGCCTTCCACGAAGGCGAGGGACGACGGTCAATTAGAACTTTTTTCCTCCACGCAGGGGTATCATGAGTGATATGTACAGGGTCTCAAAAGACGATGTAGCGCGCCTTATTCGTGGGCGTCCTTCGCGTGGTCGGGTTGGCAGTCGTCAAATTCGCCACCGACTCAGGCAGGATGAACTTGAAAGGCTGGAGGTGGCGCGTTCGAGAGGGTTTCTCTTGCTGACCAAGTCTAGCCGCGCGGCGCTACGTAATTCCTGGTATCTCGATTGTCTCGCGCGCGGGTGTGCCTGCCTCTACGTTGAACGAGGGGAGCACGGTTTCCATGTATCGGGGGTCGTCGGAACCAACAAGGTTGAGGCCGTTGTGGCGGACTTGGATGGAGTCGCTCGGGTTGTTAACTCGTGAGGTTTCTCGGGTTGTTAGCCGTTGAGATTCGAGTGACGACGTTCAAATCGCAAGTCCGCCGCAAACTGCGTCTGAGTGAAAATTGTTGATTGCTCGAAAGTGTCAACGCCGATCTGCCATAGTTAAAGTCCTGACTCGTTTTAGCATTTTCAATTCTGGCTACCGCTCCCAGCCTGTTCGTATAAGTACCTTCCCTTTCACCCGGCAACGCCTCTTTCATTCAGGCAGGCGTGCTGCAACCGGACCGCGGACTTTCCAGTCCGCCTTTTAGGGAGGCAGGGCAAAGCCCCTCCCTGCTGCGAAAGCGGATCTTGAGTTGCTCTTCGGTTTTCACGACGGGAAAAAATCCTCACTGTATCCTCGGCTCGACTGAGGCCTCAGTCCGGACTGTCTCAGTGAAGATGCCCTGAATAACTATCTGGTGGCGCTCACGAAAGCGCGAAAAATCTCATACTTGCGGGGTTTTGAGAGGTCGTGTGGCGGTCAGGTAAGTTCGCGCGCTAAACCTTTCGGCGGTATAGGCCGATACCATTATTGGGGTGATCGTGCCGTCTAGGGTGCTGGCTTAGCGGAACGCCAAGCGACTCGCCGGAGATATTTCGCAAGCGAGGCGGTCGAATTTCAAGATGTGTAGAGCAGGAACAGGGAAGCGACACGTGTGGTCACGCTCATCGATCTTTAGGCGCTCAGTCCGAGCGCTTGATTTCGTGTTTCTCTCCATCGTGGCTCTCGCCACGAGTCTCCTTGCCACACCACGAGCACACGCGCAGCGTGAAATACTGGGATTCGAAGCGCGCGGGAGTGAGGTGTTGGCACGCGGAATACGACTTCGCTCTTCGACCGTCGAGGTTCACGAATTCGGTAGTGTAACAGCCAGCCCCGACAGTGGGTTTCTAATCGGTGCGTTCTCTAGACCGAGTGAGCGCATCCTGATGAAAATACAAAGAGTTGATTCGCGCACTTTGCGCTTCTCGCGTGTCTCTGTGCAGGGCATGAAAGAGGAGAAGGTGGTACGGCTCTCTTCTGACGTGGGCGAGGAGCTCATTGTTCTTGGCGACTTGCACCTCGATGACGATGGAATCAGCGATTGTGCGATAGTTGACGTGTCGCGCGCTACGTACCGATGGTTCGTCATATCGAGCCCTCTCACTCCGAATGCCAAGGAGATTCAAACATTCAAATTCGGACGCTCTGGTGACATTCCGGATTGGTTTTACGGACCGCAGCGTGCAGTTCAGTTTGCTATTGTGAGCCATGTACCCGGCGGGTCCACAGCACAGTTCCAGTCTATATCGCCGATGGGTAAAATGGGGCAGTCTTCAGTAGTGCGCTGGGGCGCCAAGATGGCCGCCACGACTACTACTCAGATTCGATTTGCCTATCGGCAGAAATGGGGGTTGGCTCTCCAGGCGCTCCACGGGACGGCTGTATTTGTGGTGCGATCTAATCGTTCGTTTATGCGGGCAAGATCGCCCGTTTCTGTGTGCGGTGGAGCCGTTCAACCAACCCACATTCTGGATAGAGGCGAGATCACAGCGCTTGAATCGTGTCCAGATGGGAGATTGGTCATATCGAAACGTGCAGTACGGAGCAAAACACGTCATACACGGGTCATAAAAACGTTTCCCCCCGCAAGCTATATGTACTTGGTGCGTCGCGGTGACAGGACCAAAGTTGGCGCATATGATCCGAACTTTCCAGAGCTGTCAATTCCAGGTGAAGCGATAGCTCCTTCTCCTTCGCCGACGCCTAACGTGGATCCATCTGCTGTGGCAACAGCAACACCCACTGTACCAGAGACTCCAACTGCAACATCGACGCAAACGGCAACAGCGACACCCATTGCAACAGAGACTCCGACTGTAATGCCGACATCGACTGCGACAGAGACCCCAACGGCAACAGCAACGCAAACAGCAACGGCGACACCCACTGCTACAGAGACTCCAACTGCAACGTCGACTGCAACGCCGACGCCGACTGCGACGGAGACCCCAACGGCAACAGCGACACCCACTGCAACACCGACCCCAACAGCAACATCGACTCCAACTGCAACGTCGACACCAACCGCCACTATCGCTCCAAGCGTCACTCCGACACCGACGAAGACGCCGATGAACACTGACGTTCTTGGTCAACTAACTGAATACTCCACAGCGGAGCCGACTGTTGATGTGCATATCGCAGATCTTAATGGAGATGGTTTTCTCGATATTTCGTCGGTCGCGCCAGTTGGAAGGAGCGATGTTTTGCTCAACGATGGAAACGGGCTTTTCAGACCGCAGCCAGCATTCTCGTCAGCTCGAAGTAACAACTTTGACGCAGGCGATCTCAATGGCGACTCCGCTATAGACCTGGTTGTTGCGAATTACATTCAGGGTTCTATCCATACATATCTCGGTAGTGGGACCGGTTCTTTCGTGCCGCACAGCACTGTCGCGGCCTCCTCTGAGTTGCAGGACTTGGAGCTCGGAGATTTTGATAAGGACAACACGCTCGATGTCGCAGTCGTAAGCCCGTCGGTATCCCAGCTTTTGCTCTTTCGTGGTAGTGGCGATGGAAGCTTTACTCCATTACAAATCTTGACCACGGGCCTTGGTCCGTTTGACCTCCGTATTGGGAATTTTAATAAAGACTCGTGGCCCGACATCGTAGTGAGCAACTTTGCGAGCGGCTCAGTGTCGGTCTTTATTAACAAAGGCGACGGATCATTTGCAGCAGGAACATCTGTTCCAGCAGGGTCAGGTCCCGACCTGTCGGGGGTAGGTGACTGGAATGGCGACGGCAACCTTGATTTTGTCGTTGCAAACCAGAACACGGCGACCATCTCTCTCTTTTTTGGAAAAGGAGATGGAACATTCCATCCCTACACGCAGCTTTCGACAGACCCAGTGCCCTTCAACGGCGCAGTCGGGGACTTCAACGGAGACGGCAGGTCGGATATAGCCATCACGACTCTCTCAAACAAATTGAATGTATTCCTTGGAAATGGAGACGGAACCTTTCAACAGAAGCGCTCCTACGACTGCCCTGGTAGGCCGCGCTATCTTCGAGCAGCCGATTTAAACGGCGACGGGAAATCAGACGTGGCTGTAGCCCAATATGATCGCGGGGCCATAGGAGTGTTTCTGGCCAAGTAGGGGCCCCTACCCAGTACAGGAAGCCTCTGAAACGCTCCGAATGGGACAGAGTGGCGGGCTACTTGCGGTCCTTTGCGTCGTTCTCGCCATAGAGTCGTAATCCTGCTAGCTGGCGGAGCGGAACCTCCGCGGTCCGGGGGCTCGATCTCTGGAAGCCCCCAATTTGATATTTGGGGCCCGGAGGGATAACCCCTGTCAGCTTAAGTAAAGGTGTTGCCTGATCTTCTCCGTTCCTTGTAACCTCGATGTGTGAAAAAGAACCGCCGTTATTCTTCTAGCTCTAGCTCGCGCCGACGAATCTCGCCCACGAACCGCATGGCGCTCTCCGTTACCTTGATAGGGTGCGTAGTTGTAGCAATGGTATGTGGTCGAGCACTCGATCAACGTCAACGTATCGCTCATTCGGGAGAGAAATCCGACTGGGCGGACGGACGAGCCTCGCTTATGCTGCCACGCACCGACCAAGAGTCGAGGGAGCTCATGGTGCGTGCGCGAGTTGAGCGTTTCTCTGGTGTGTCGGGACGGCCACTGCTCTCTACCGAACGGTGGCAAGCCGCAGAGCCGGTGCTCATTGACGGTCTCGACGTAAGTGACATGTTCGTGCAGTCGTTTACCCTCAAACGTAGCCTTCAGAGTGATTTCCGTACTGAGAGCGTAAGCCTTGAGGTCGCGTGGGATCGTGCCGACACCTTTCTCGACCTCGGGATCGGACAGACCTCGAACGGCGCTGTCATGCTACGGTTCGCAGCCGGGGAGCTGAGGGCGTTTCTGCGGTCTCACTCGGGGATATTGATTCCGGTCCAGAGTGTAGGAGTTGAGTCGCTAAAGGGTTGCGAGCGCTATGAGGTGTCTGTAGCGCAGGAGGATGTCTCGGTGTTGTGTGCTGGAAGAAAGATCCTTGGGATCTCCTACCCTGGTGCCGCTCATGGCAAGGTTTTCTTGGCATCCAATTTAGAGCCGCACGAGGTTAAAATGCTCTCTATCAAAGGAGCGTTGGGAGATGCAAAGACAGAGGACAACGCATGATGCAGTGGGAATCGTTACCCTGGTACACCCTGGCGCTACCGGTAGCGCTTGTTATGGGGTCGTGGCTTGTCAGTAAGCTTTTGAGGTTGTCGTTCCTCGCGACTTTGTTGGTGTCAACGCTTCCTCTGGGGCTCCCCTTTGCAGAGCTGCCGCTGGCCAAGGAGTTTACGGGGCTCAAGCCGGAGCTGTTGATCGGAGCTGGATGGCTGCTCCTGCTTGCGTTGGCTCTTGGATGGGTCGTCGTACGGCCTGTCGTGACGGGGGGCGTAAAGACCTTGGGTATGCTCAAAGTAGGATACCTCGCTGTTTTGGGCTCGGCTCTGCTCGTGGTTGCGGTTCTCGTAAGCCGTCCTGAATTGATGAATACCTACGCCCCAGGATGGAAGGGGGGTGCCGGCGTGGTGCTCCTGTGCGCGTCTTTGCTCAGTATGTCCTTTGCGCTCGCACGCATCTTCAAGGCGGCCTTTATGTTCTCCGTCTGGGCGATGGTGTCCCTGGTGCTAGCAAGCGAGATCTTCCTCGACAAACTTCCGCAGGATGTTGTCAGAGAGGACCTTCGCCACATCGAGTCTCTGGTTCCTTCCCGTATAATCGACAGCGCGATCGAACAGCTCAATGTAGCGGCGCCTGAAGGTGTATCCAAACTCAAGGCATTCGTTTTAGGAGGAACAGCGTCGACGGGCTTTCCCTTTTCAGGTGCGCGCAGTCTAGCTGGGCGCCTTCAGGAGAGCTTGCGTGGGGATGGAGCCGATGTGCAGGTGCAAGACGCTTCGATAGCAGGTGCTTCAATTTACGATTTACGGAAAATCGCTCGTGAAAAGCTGATACCTGCCAAACCAGATGTCGTCGTTGTGGTCGGATGGTCCCCAGACAGTGAGGTTGGTGTCAACTCGTACGGACTCAGTGGGTTGACGGAGAGGGAGGCGATAGAGCGTGTGCAGCGTGCGGCGCAGATCACAGAGATTCCATTTGCGGAGAGTGTACTGACCAGCACATTGTATCGTTTTCTGCGTGGTCGTGAGGCTGCCACCCCTGTTCGTGATCACCCTTCAGCGCGCGTTCCAGTTGAAGAATACCGCGCGGAGTTGCGCGAGTTGGTGCGCGAGCTACGTGACTCTGGTGCCAAAGTGGTGCTGGTGTCCGAGCCGACAGTCGATCAGGGTGACGCCGGATATCGGGATGCGATGCAGCAGATCGCCTCTTCGGAGTCTGCGCTCTTTGTCCCGATCTCCGAAGACCTCTCGCGTACCAAGGATCCGCTTCTGTTTGGACGTGGAAAGATCCTCTCCGATCAAGGATACAACGTAGTAGCCGAAAGTATGTCACGCTATTTACGCTCTTTCGTCGGTGCTGATGTGCTTCCTGACAGCGGCGCGGTCGTCGAGGAGTCTGATTCGGTAGGCTTGAACTCTGCGGTACAGGGGCAGCAGGTCAAGATGGTCGTGCGTCCTTCGGACGTCAGCGGTGATCTCGTATTCAAGCTGCGTATGCCGGAGCAGGGAACACGTTTTTATCGGGTGGTTTTTTCGGCAAACGGAGAGTTCGTTGCCGACAAACGCTTGGACAGCCGCGACCCGGTTCGCGTGCGCTTTCAGCTCCCGGCGAACTATCGGTCATTCCCGATAGTGGAGCTCGGGTTGCGAACGGTTGCTTCGCCGCCACTTGAGAACGATCGAATCGGTGACTCCGCCGTATATGTGCCGGTTCCGTTAAGTGTATCGATGGAGAACGGCAAAGAAACCGTCATAAAGGTCGCAGAAGCGTCTCTATACTCGCTAGAGTCCTTCAGTGCGGTGGCGGTTGATCCGCGTTCGGGAGATCTTCTCAACTCAGTCCGTACCTCCAATCCAATCGACTTGTCGACGTGGGTGCGAAGTCTTCCGTGGGGAACGATGGTGGTGGGAGCTATGGCAACACCGCAAGGCCTGGATCAGAACGCCCCACACGGGTTGAAGGGGATATCGGGAGGAGTAGCATTTCCGCCTGTAGGTGAGCGTTCTGCCTTCGTCGGTTTAATCGGTGGCGCCAAGGGGGATCAGATCGTAAAGACCGGAAGGGACGCTATCTCTTTGGCGGTCGGTAGTCACATCGTGAGCGCCTATAATCGCTTCGTGCTGGAAGAGGTTGCAGTAAACGATCAGCCTCTCACCAGATTGGACGCTTAGTCGTCCGTCACTTCTGCAAAGATTTCACGACCTGCTCCAGCTCCAAGATCTGGGTCGCTGAGTATCCCGAGTTTGATGTCCAAACTATAGTGCCATCCTTGTCGAGTAATACCGCTCTGGCCACGTTGGGCCTCTCGTTTCCGAGCGCCTTAATGATAGCCGGGGCATCTTCGTAAACCGTCACCACAGAGCCCCAATCTGACTTTGGAATGCCGCTTCGCATCCCGCTGTCTATGTAGCCTTGCACCATTTGAGGCACCATTCCGGCGATGGTCGGCACTTCGACTATCTGGGCTTTGATATCTGCCTGAAGCGCTCCGAGGATCCAACGGTCGATGTCGAATTGGGCCTTTTGAAGATATCCGACCAGCATAAGGGTCGGTTTACCCCGGTAGTCATCGGGGAGGGTGACCTGAGTGTCGTTGAGGGCGCGTCCTTGAACTCTCGGGAACGGTGTGTTGTTGAGGTTGGACGGAGCTGACACCGTTGTGCTACCGCAAGCCATAGTCAGCAGAGACACGAGAGATAGGAACACTAAGCTTTTCATCATATCGGAAAGAGTCGCAACAGCGGCGGAATTACGCAAGGGGCGGAGGCTTCTCGTGAGCTACCGTTTCAAAAGTACGCAACCATCCTTTGTAGGGGCGGTAGCGGCAGGATTTTCACCTTGTGCACGGTTTTTACTATACGATCAAGGTCAAGCTGTCACAGAGAGCCATTGAAGGACGTTTCCATGACCTCTCAGGAGCTTCTCAGTTGAGGTGTTAGCAAGAGCCTGTGCTTCCTACGGTAGCTCCTTTTAAGGGCACCGGCTCAATGCACGAGTAGTACAGGCGTCAAGAGCTCTCAATGTGGAGTTTTGGCGAGCACCTTAACTCCCTGTCCCAGTCACTTAATTCATCGCTCTCTCTTTTCTTTTTTGGGTCATCGCGGAATCGAGTGGGTAGGACTCGGTATTATCCCGACGTGAACGTGCTCGTGCACGTAAACGTGCACGTACCCGGAGGAGGAGTCACACTGGCTGAAGGCATAGCTTGGAAAGCATGGCTCCAATCCTTGTCAGCAAAAGCTTCCCGGCTTGATACTCTTCCGGGGAAACATGGCTGAGAGCGTTAAGCAGA
>JBIIOE010000143.1:0-8281 GCA_044337105.1 Bdellovibrionota bacterium
AGGCAGTGAAGCATCGGGAACGAATACCACCGCTCCTACCACCAACGCTCCGAAGACAGGGGCAATACCCCTCTCCTTCGGACCAGCAGCGACAGGTTCTACGAAACGATAACGACGGCGCAGATGGAGTATTTCGTGAGAACAGTTGTGAGAAGCTCCAAGAAAAGCCGCCTGACAGTTTTGGTTTTTGGTATCGGCGCGTGCGTTTTCGCTTTGAGCAGCTCTGCATTTGGATACAATGAAGCGTTGACTCAAAAATATCAGCGGATTTTGACCTCAGAGATCTGCAACGACGCAGCGTGGCTGAAATGCTTTCAAGTAAACTCCGGTACATGTAGCACAGTATTTACCCCTACCGTTGAGCAGTGCGTGGGCATTCACCTGCGCAACCGAAAGACTTCGGTCAAAAACAAGGAAGAGATCGAAGAGCTGTCAGACACAATCGCAACCTGCATACACACAGTGTTCACGGAAAAACACAAGGATTCCAAGTTACACAACGATGACTGTAAGGATATTCACTAAAGGAGAAAGGCATATGTTCAAGTCGTTCAGAAAGAGCTTCGTCGCTGTCTCGGTAGGCCTTGTGATTGCAACGTCAATCATGCCATCGAGGGTGTGCTCGATATCGGTTTTTTGCCCCGTTCGCGAAGCTCGCGCGCAGGGGATTATGGATAATCCGATGATGCTCATGATGCTCATCATGCTGCTCTCTCAGATGATGGGACAAGGCAAACAGGGGGAGCGTACTCAGCAGGGCGCATCGAACTTGTACCAGGCCGGCCAGGGTGGAAACACAAACCCGACAAACCCATTGTATCCGACTAGCCCGCTCAATCCACCTAGCAATGGAGGAACGGTCCCACTTAATCCGGGCAATTCAAACATGCCTTCCAACTCAGTCAATCCGAATCCACTTAATCCATCCAGACCATCGATCGTTTTGCCGCTCTTTTAGTGAGGCAGTGATTAACAAGCGCATGACAAGCTATGTATCGAGACTTTTGAGGAGCTGAATCTCACATGAGAAAGAACACTTTCCGTCACAACCTCATGATCGCGATTGGGGCAAGCATCGCAGCTTCGCTTCCCCTACAAGCGCACGCTTTAGACGCGAGCCTGATCGATTTTTTCAGCACGAAGGTGATAGAGCATACCTGCTCTGACCGCGGCGAGTGGCTACGCTGCTATCAACTCCAACCCGCTGCATGCCCGTCGGCGATGGAAGCGGTAATTCGCCCGTGTGCCGCTCAGATACTTGAACCTCTACCAGTCGCAACCGACAACAAGGACGACGCGATGAAGACCGCGCTTGCTTTTCAAAAGTGTTTCAATACTCGCTTCGAGAAGATCTTCGAGCGCAAGCGCCTCAATACGGAAGCATGTAGAGAAGGCCCGGCGCACCTCAAGGACTCAAAGAAGAAGAGCTAAGGAACGAAGTTCAGCGTCCAGTTGTAAACTATGACCGGGCCGTGGAGCTTCTGCTCCTTCAGATATCGGTATCAGCAAGCGGACCCCCACGGACCGCAGAACTTCTGCTCTGCCTTGCAATAGCTTCACGACCATACCAGCAAGCGGACTAGAAAGTCCGCGGTCCGGTTCGTCTCCACCAGATATTCGTATCAGCAAGCGGACCCCCACGGACCGCAGAGCTTCTGCTCTGCCTTGCAATAGCTTCTCGACCCTACCAGCAAGCGGACTAGAAAGTCCGCGGTCCGGTTCCTCTCCACCAGATTTAGCATCAGCAAACGTCACCCTCCGGCCCCCAGAGCTTCCACCCCACCAGATGTTAGCATCAGCAAGCGGCACCGCCCTCATTGACCATGAAGAGATCTATCGCCTTGGCAGCGGTCGATTCGAAGCGGCCCCTCGGTTGTTCGGGTACAGCTTCTGCTGCATCAGAGGATGTAGCTTGCCGGGACCTCCCGGAGCCCCATCGTAGTTCTTGAGCGCATTGATACCTGTGTCGAAGTACCACGTGGTATTCGTTAAGCGCCGTCTGTACGGTAAGCACGGAACCTCATTGACCTCCATCCGTATCTCAGCGGCTTTTCCAGCCTCGGGACCATACGGGATAAGGGATACATCCGACCCGAAAACCTCCTGGGGCTCCAGCGGGACGAGATCTTCAGGAATAAAGAGTTCATCGGTGAGAAGTGCGGTCTCAGATTCCTTATCCTTGTACACCACCCTCTTCGTCTCGTTCTTGGTACACCGCTTAGGTTGTTGATACGGAGTCGGTGTGGGGGCTGGCACTTTCGTAGGCACCGCGCCTGCCCCCTCGTCAACGCCCACAGCCGGCAGCCACTTGAACTGCTCGGGTTTCGGGAATGGAATTCCCTCCTTCCCTATTGTGTGAGAGAGCAACACATCCGGATACGTATCAGAGGATCCTCTAGCGCCTTCTTCATCCTGCTGTTGCGCACCGGCGAACGGCGCAGAAACAAACAACATGAGCGCGACACAACACACCATTCGTCGCGCGAATTCAGATCCTTGCAAACGACGAATTACCATACGCTCAAAAACCCTCCATTGTGGACCTGTCTTCTGGTTCCTCAACACGCTTGGGACTGTACTCACCCCATTCATCGAAGAATGGATAGATCTCGAGGAATCCTTCCGCAACATGCCGCCCCTGTTGGGTAGACACGACCCATGTAGGGGACGATTCGGCGAACAACTCCCGGAACACAGCCTCTGCTTGATAATAGCCTATCTCCCGACTATTCAACTCCTGCTGTATCTGCGGAGTCATCGACTCATAGTCACCTATGTGGAACACTCCCACTACTACCGCGCGCTTGGCATCGTGAAGGCGAATAGCTTCCTGAATCACCCGATTGAAATGAGTGCGCTCGAGCGAGTTAACAAACACATACACCACCGGCTTTTTCGTCTCTCTCCTAAGCTTAGGAAGTGAGGAGATGCGCCCTTGATTCGTGTGCGGTTCCTGAACACTCGGGGCTGTCGCTCGCGTTTGGGTTCCCGAACTCCCCCCTATCCTCTCCGCACCCTCGTATCCGGGTGCTACTGCATAGTTGTGCTGGTAAAAGTCCTTAGGCTTCAGATCTTCAGCTTGAGAGTCGCTCACGCTCTCGCATACGAGCAGACCGCACACTCCCACGAGCACCGTTCCTCGAAGGCTGCCTATGAAGCCCACGCTCATTTGGTGTCGACGCCACCAAAATTTTCCCATCGGCAATACTTCTCGATGTTCTTGCGCAGCCATTCATTGTGCCGATCCCAAGGAGGTTCCCAGCGCACAAATCCTTTTGGACACGTCGCGAAGATACGAAAGGCTGCTGCATAGTTTTGCGATTTCTCGTCTAGTCCGCGATTAGAGATCTTTTCCTTCTGCTGATCGGACCAATCTTGGACATATTTATTGATGTCATTCGACTCATCAATAATCTGCTGCGTAAACGGCGCGTGGGTCGCATTGCTGATATAGAGCCTATCGGATTTGTTCTTCATGAAGAGCCCTTTGCCGTTGTAAGCGGGGCATGGCTGGCCCAGCTCGTTTGTTCCGCCCCCCTTTACCGGCTTACCTATGAAGGTCTGGTACTCGAATGGCGCCTCCTGCGAATAGGCCTGTGGTTCGAAACGCTTGTAATAGGACCGCTGCCCAGTAATCATTCCCGGAGCGATAGCACCGGCAATCATGAAACCTATCGCGTGATCCGTGATCGCCGTACGCCGTTCTACAGCAGCCTGCCTTACGAGCGTAACAGGAGCCATGCCTGCATTAAGGTTCGCCTGTGGCACGAGGCATGTGTAGCCAACCTGGTCAGGAGTATACTGTCCTTTGGAGTGCTCGCGGATCGCTTTGTCAAATCGAGTTATCTGCATATTGATGTTCTGCAGGTTCATCGACTGACAGTACAGCGGATCGTTTTCCCAAACCTGCGTACCCTTTTGTAGATCAGTTTTTACGGGGAGATCTGGATTTACGCACTGCAACGACTTCTTCGGATCGGTCATCAGCTCTACCCCTTGTGGGCAGTAACTGGCCCATACCGGGATATTGGCATCGAGCTGTTGCACCGTAGCACCACCGCTCCCCTCTTTTTGCAGAAGATCCTCTGAGGGATCCATAAGCTTATCCAACTGCTCCGGCCTGCCGCAGATTCGCTCCGAGAAGGCGCGTCGCATCTTCTCCTGCATAGCTGCAAGATTGACCCGTAAGGTAAGCCCTTCGCTCTGCAGGCTATCGGCAAAGCGAAGCTCCTTGTCCTCCGGCCGCACGTCCTTGATATCCTGCGCGATCTGTTGCTGAATCTCGGCAGCCTTACCCTTTCCTTCTCCGTTGGATCCCGTGGTGAGGTTGCGCTCTATCGCCTCAGCTACCCACTTCTGAGCGGTCTCGTTCTCCATCAGGGGGTCGGCTTTCTCGATGCACTTGTCGACCTTCCGTTTGTCTACAATCATCGTAGTGGTGCGATCGTTCTCCCAGCCAAGCGCAGCCGTTGGGTAATAGTACTCGAAGAGACCTGCCCACCCATCGCCCCTGGGGTACTTAATGGCGATCTCCTCAGAGGTCTTAGTCCTATCATCCCTCCGCACACAGCAGACCTTAAAGTCCGTGTCGTTCGTCAATTCTTTGTATTTCGTCGTTGCCGGGCTATAGCATGACGCAAGTGGTCGATGCGCTGAAAATCGCTCTCCATGCCAAGTGCAGATCTCTACTCCGTTCGGGGGACGCAAGGGACAGGCCGCTTGCTTCTTTGGGCTTAGCGGATTCGTACAGTAATCCCCCATAGTCCGCCCAAGGGGATTAGTCTGACCACGCACCTCGACTGCCTCGAGCACCCGATTGGGTATATCAAACTGCGCATCCCGCAGGTGCGCCTCGTACCACTCGTCCTTACCGCCGTCATCCCTATTCTGTATGAGGATCGGCTCGAAGAGCTTCTCCATGTTCTTGATAACGGCATTCATATCGGGCACCTGCGCGGCACTTCGATATTTGTTCTTGCCCTCTTTACCTTGCTGAAGTCGCTCTGCCGCAGCTTGTCCCTCTGGTTGGGCATCGGCACTCGACGAAACAAAGAGCATCACAAGCGCGGCAAAAAGCGCGCTGCTCGTTCTCCCTACGTTCTTTCCCGTCTCAGACCACGTACATCCCACAGATCGGGAGAGCAAGCGCTTGCGCGTTCTTTCACTCGATGGGCTCTCAAGACGATGTCTGGAAAAAAACTTCAGCGTTCGAAACACGACCCTCTCCATGGTCTTTCAATCGGCACAGAATAGAAAACCGCTTAACTTCCGGGGGCAAAGCGCCTGCCATTACGCCTCTAGGGAAGCGACGCAAAACCTACCCCATAGTCTCACTTTTGAAATAACCACGTGAACGTGCGAGGAAACATAGGTTTTGCCTCGCTTCCCTAGGTTATACGAGGTTCTCCTAGCGGTGTGCCCTACCAGCACAGAATATAGCCTACTGCTCGGCAGGCACGATAGGGGCACACGAAAGGCACAGCCGACGGAGGCACCGATAGCGCTTTTGGCTGAATGCCTTTTGGGAAAGCATTCTTTACATCACACAACTCAGAGTTTCTTCCATATCCGTAGAAGGTCGGTGAAAAACGTTTCAATCAGGTGCTTTTTGACAGGTTGGGCATGACGCGAGGGACCCGAAACGGGCAAGCTTATATATCCCATTGGATATATTACTCTTTATCTCTCCGAACGCTGCAAACAACATATCAAAAGGCGCGTAAGTTACGCGTTCTCCGTCCGTATAGAAATTGATGCCATGATCGGATAGCTCTAGAGGTTGCATGAAGCTTTACCGCCACTCCCTGTTCACCTTTCCCACCCAAGCCATGCGCTGCCTGTATCCTCGTTATATTCACTCCATGCTTCACTCTCACGCACTAGCGTTGGCGTTGTGTCTCTCATCGGTACCTGCGCTCCTTCCGGCACAAAGCTTTGCGCAGGAAGAGGCCGGTGGTGCGAGTTCAGGATCACACAATCAGAGAAATGAGGACTGCCCTCCCGGGACACGAGGACCGTTCTCATCCTGCGCAGAGTACTGGGAAGCGATCAACAAAGAGGCCCTGCGGTTGGGGTATGCGGATTCGGGAGGGAACGGCATCGCCGACTTCCTCGAAACCTACGTAAGAAATGAACACGATTGTGCCGACGTAGCTGCTGAGGTTGCCTGCGTCTCGAATCAATCAGAGTGTATTGAGCAGGTAGCTAAACAGTATCGTTCTAACATGGCAAATCACTCCGACAACTATGTCGAAGGAATAGGAGAGTGTGACTTTACACCGATGAGGTCAGGTAGTGGGTATATCCCAAACAAAGGCCAAGCTGGTGGCGGCCTCGCTGACAACGCTGATACCACTATCGACGAGGGAGCACCGGACCCCGGGGAAACTGTCGACCCTGCGTATACCTGCTCCATGAACGGAGCCAATCGCCGCAATGTAGGAAGTGGTATAGGTGGTATGGGAGGCGCGGCATCCAACATGGCGATGATGATGGCGATCTCGCAACTATTAAACGGGATGAATGGAGTCATGAGCGGAGGGAGCGGCGGTCTGAACGGCTCAGGGCAGAACGAAGGAACCCCAGCACCGACGCCAAATCCGATAGCGATCGCCACACCAACGTGCACTCCGATGCCGACTCCCGGCAGGACGCTGCCGACTCCCATCTCCCCAAAGGCCGCCCCAGGGTATAATCTATCCGATAATAGCAACTCTTTTAGCTCGGACTTCAAGGATACTGCTCCTGCTAAACCAAAGGCCAAACCACTCGATGCGGACGTCTTTTCAAATGTCCCAGCGGAGGAAGGCGCGGCCAAGCAACACCGGCCCAATCCTGCATGGTCCGAATTTAATGAGGATATATTCGACCCTCAAGCTGTACTGTAGGTTATAGAGATCGTATGCCACGCGGAGAGAGAAAGATGATCGTCAGAGCACTTCACCGACCGATTCTACACACCATTCTCCTTGGGATAGCACTTCTCGGGCTCTCCCTCAGCGCCTCGGCTGAAGACGAGTTAGAGTACGATCCTTTGGCCGCTTTCGGTTCCGAAGGGGACACAAAGAATGAACTCGTCAAAATCTACTGTAGGAACGATGGTAAGCTCGTACAGTGCGTGGGACTCCACGGCTCTGACTGTGCGTCGGCGATCTCCCCCATCGTAGACACCTGCTATGCGCAGGCTAAGTCTAAGACAGCGAAAGAGCGTGCGGCCGATTTTTCATCGTGCTTCTCTCAGAGTTTCAATAAAAGATACACGAACAAGATCCAAAACACCCCTGATTGCGTAAAGCCCAGCAGGGGCGACCTAAGACCAATGACGCCGGAACTCGCAGCACGGAGCCGCCCAGCGAAGGAGTTCCACGCTGAGGAAGCCTTGAAGGGCAAGAAAGCCAGAAAGACCACCGCACAAGCCGCAAAACCGGCGGTTGATGCTGTTCAGTTCTAGAAGAGATCGAGATCCAGACTAGCCTCCAACGCCACCTCACAGTAATCTCTCCCCCTCGGAGCGGCATCGTGACCCGGCTCCGAAGTACGTGTTAATCAGAAATCTGTTCGGAGAGAGTTCGTTCATGTCGTCTGCCGCAAATATCGATTCCACCACTGCAACCGAAACCCCTGTTTCCAACGAGACGACCGGAGCGAAACGATCACAGGAGATGATACCGGGCGACCCAAATCAATTTGCCCGCTGGTTTCAAGAGCAGTTTCCAGCGATCCCCTTCCGTTCAGCTCTCGTAGTTATCCGTTTGGCAACCGAGGGAGCGACCGTTCCCTTTATGGCGCGTTATCGAAAGGAGCAGACAGGAAATCTCGACGAAGTTGCGATTGGGAACATCGTCGACTCCCTCGAACGATGGAGAAATCTCGTCGACCGCAAAGCCTTTATCCTCTCGGAGATTGACGCCCAAGGGAAGCTGACCCCTGAACTCAAAGCTCAGATCGAATCCACATTTGACCTGCTCGTACTCGAGGATCTCTACCTGCCCTACAAGCGAAAGCGCAAAACCAAGGCGGCTATCGCGCGAGAAGCGGGCCTTGAGCCCCTGGCACAATGGATCTGGGACTGTGCGCATGGGGTGGCGTGGGATGCTGCCGAGACCCTCGAGGGCAAGGCACAGGGCTTCGTTAACTCCGAACTTGGCGTTGCTGACATGGCTGCTGCCCTTCAGGGAGCAGAGGCTATCCTGACGGAACGCCTTTCGGAGATCCCTGAGCTGCGCCAGGCGGTACGAACACAGCTCTTCGACCATGGACACCTTGCATCGTCGAAGGGAGA
>JBIIOE010000144.1:0-8276 GCA_044337105.1 Bdellovibrionota bacterium
CTGGTTGAATTCGGCGACGATGTCCCTTGTGGGCACGTCTCCTACGGCGGAATCTGCCAGCTATGAGCAAGCAGCTCTTTAGGTCGGGACGCTCAGTGTTAATCCACTGGTAGATAGCTTCCGCAGAGATCGGGTACCCCAACAGTGTGAGCTTCCCCGCGATTATCTCCGGACTCCACTGAGCTTCTCTCAGGTGAAGTTCGGTATAATGCTGAATCGATGCCGACTTAAGTCGCATCTTCTTTTTGCTGGCAGCGACTCGCCTGTGGTGAGCTGCTTCTTGCGCCTTCTGAGCTTGCGTGTAGTAGTCGTCGTGCCACTCATACACTTTGCTACTACGCGCAAATTCCCTTATTGCCGTTGAATGTGAGACTCCTGCCCCTCGGGCTATCTCTCGAATGCTTAGCTTCGGACTCATTCGACGTAATCGGTACAGCAGGATCCGTCTTTCCTTTGTTAGTTTCTTTCCACCACTCATAACACCTGAGATTGCTTACGCAATTAAAGTGGTGCGTTTAGTTATTGAATCTACCTGTTTTTACGCGGCGAGGTCTTCTCGTTTGAGACCTCGCCGCTTAGATACCTTCTGCTTCTACCTTTCTTGCCGAACTACGCTACACTGCCACTAGGAGCAGCATTAGCAAAACCTGCATCTCAGTGTAGCCTACGATCTGCATGTACATAACGTGTTAGAGGCTGGCGAAAGGGTCGTGAAGGACCAAGATGTTGAGATCTGTACGATTGAGTTCTTCTCAAAAGGGTACATTCGACTAAGGAAGCGAGTATGGTTATGCTCTTCCAGTATGACTCGCATTGGCATACGGAAACCTCGGAACGGGGGAGCTTCACATGACTAGCATGCACGCTGAGTTGACTAAGGGCCCGCACTCTGATCCGTGGGCCGGGCACTCGGTGTCTGCGACGCTGAGGGAGGTGTTCCCGGGAGGTCCGAGCTCCGGTCTCTTTCATCTGCTCTCTTCTCTCACAGAGGCATTTTCGACTCAGGGAACTTTCTTTCTCTCCCGGCTTCAGGTCACGGGCTACGACTTCGCTGCGAGTCAGAGTTCTTCCGACGGGCCGCATGTTGAGGAAGCGCTGTATAGGCACGCGCTGCAGGAGGGGCTCCTAGCTGAGGGGAGTGGCGCGCAGGTAGTTCTCACAGGAAAGGCTGCGCTGTTAGCCGATGAGATTGTGTCATTTTCTGCGCGCGTCAAGCGCGATGAGTTCATCCAGAGCATTATTGAGCGGCGTTCGTTTCATTGGAAGCACGAGACTGAAGCTCGCGAATCGTTTGTTGCGCTTTCAGGGGATGTGTTTGCGAACGGATGGTGTGCTACAGGCGAGGCGCTTGCTCGCAGTGTTTTGCATGGTGGTGGTAGAGTGCTTGTATTCCAGATACAGCCGGAGCCGCTCCGGGGCCCTATCTCTCGCATCAATTCACAAGGTGAGCTAAATCGTCGCATCGAGGCGCTCGTCGAAGAGTTCGGCCCGGAGCGATGCGTGCGGCTCTCCTTGGGTCGCAGGTGCACTGAGGGTGGCTTGGACGATTCTAGTGTGTGGATCCGAGACCAGATCGGGATATTTTGCGAAGACCCACGTTCTGCAGAGAGCCAGGAGGTGTTGTATCTCGCATCGTTGCACGATGGCCTCAAAGGCCAGCCTCCGTTCGATAGGGAGACAAGTATTCGCGATCCGCGAAACATCAAGCGGCTCTCCTCTGTAATACGCGCCGTAGGTGGGTTCTTCTATCCGCTTGGTTCTGATGCCGTGGCCGTCAGCAGTGCGGTGTTCGAAAGGCATCAGAAGGAAAGTACATCAGGAGAGCAAGGTCTGACGCATGCGGATATAAAGCGGGAGTTCGAGGCGCTCGGCAGGCCCAGGGTCATCGTTATTCCGTATATGAGCCCGTCGATGCCGGAGGCGCGCTTAAGCGAGCAACAGGAGACCGCTTGGAGGAAGATAACCTACGCTCGGCACGCTGATACGGCAGTGGGGCAGGTAGGTGAGACCGTTTTCATTCCTGATGTGTCGTCGCAGATAAAGCGACAGCTGGCGAATACCGATCTACTGGAGGATTTTCTCGATAAGCAGCAGCAGCTTGGAGATGCTTTGCGAGCTCAAGGGTTTACTGTTGGATTACTCCCCCGGTTTGATTCTGCGCATGGGCTAGAGCCCGGTAATGCCCCGTGTCAGACCGTAAATTTCTTGCAGTACTTCGACTCCAAGGGAGCGCGACATGTTGTTGTGCCCACGGTAAAAAACAGGACCGTCGAGGACGAGGGTATCTGTCGAGAGATTGAATCCAAGCTCACACAAGCCGGTGCGGCGTCGGTAACCTTTCTTCCTCTGAGCGGCTTAGGGGGCGGTTTTCGATGCCTTACCCAGCACGTACCCGCTCAAGCAGTTGCGCTACTTGGAATGACCCACGGAATCGACGCCGTGCACCGGAAAGATCTGGGATATCTGTGATTTCATGCAGCCTTCGCAGCTCGTAAGCGGCGGGTGTATGGGGCTTTGTAGGCATCGATAGAAGCCGCCTCGTCTCTTCACGCACATTTTGCGATACTACGCCGATATAGTGCTAGATTGGGATGAAGTACAAGACGTGAGACTCGGCGGGTATGTTTCAGAAGCGAAGAACGATCGACAAAGAGTACCTCAAAAATAGGAGGAAGGCCGAGCGCCAGCGATTAGTCGCGAAAACTGAGAGCGAAACTCTGGGGTTGCTCTTCTCCTTTGTCGCAGGGGCCGATGGAGATTTCTCGGATGAAGAGCAGGCGGAGTTTCCGTCCTTTATGGCAGAGTGCGCGCGATATACCACACAGGATGCTGAATCAGGAGGTTTCAACGCCGTAGCTTCCGCTCGGGGCGACGTGCTAGGGCAGCTACGTAGGTACATGAGCGTATGTCGGCCGACGCTTGCATCGCGGAGGCGGTTGCTTCGCGCGTTAAAGCGGCTAGCTGAGTGCGATGGTGTGCTCAATGAGCAGGAGGCTAGCGCCTTGGATGGGGTCGCCGGGCCTTTACAGCTCGCAGTGGAGCGAGAGTCCTCCCGAGAACGAAACACGCGCTTCTCAGCTCGTAGGAGTGGTGCCGCAGATGATGAGCGCGAATCAGCCTCGGGCGCTCGGGAGCGGTCGTCTCAGAGGTCAGGTCATACGCCGGTTGACGATCTCTGGTGCTACGCCGTGTTGGGCTGTTCGCAGTACGATTCGGAGGAGGTCGTAAAGCACGCATATCGTCGCCTCGCTGCACTCCTGCACCCGGATAAATACAGTGCGCGTGCTCTTTCGCCTGAGCAGATTCGTGTTCATGAGCGTGAATTTCAGAGGCTGCAAGAGGCCTATGTCGAGGTCAAGCGATTGCGTGCGGCGGGTGATCGGCGCCGTAGATCGTCATAGGCGCAGCCGTCGGGTTACTGGTGAATGAAGCCGCGTTGGTTGGTTCGCCTTGATGGGGGCGAGATAGCTCTGTTGGGTTAGTATCAGCGGCTTGGAAGATGGGCACGATAGTAGCGCCCGAGCTCTTGGTAACGAGTTGCTGATAGCACGAGCTCCTGCTCTTCCTCGGGAGTTACCGAACGAATCACCTTACCGGGGGTGCCGACGACGAGACTACGGGGAGGGATCTGCAGGCCCTTTGGTAGCAAGGTGTGCGCCCCGATGATGGAGCACTCTCCGATTTCGACGTTGTCTAGGACCGTAGCGCCCATTCCTATGAGGCAGTTGTCGCCTATGGTGCAGCCATGAAGGATTGCGCGGTGCCCCACAGTGACGTTTCGTCCGATAAGCGCATCGGACATGCCGTGTGAGGTGTGTACGAGTACGTGCTCCTGAAGGTTGGTCCCCGAGCCGATCTTGATCTTCTCGATGTCTCCCCGCAGGACTGCGTTAAAAAATATGGAAACGTCATCTCCAACCTCGACTTTGCCGATAACCCAAGCGTCAGGCGCAATAAATGCTGATGCTGAGATGAAAGGTAGGTGAGCGTCAAAGGGAACGACCGGCATGGGGCTAGAATCCTGCTGAAGAGGGTTGGAGGATAACGCATGGCGTTGATCCCCCAACCCTCGATAGTACGTCTTAGATTACGCCGCGTAGTCTAAGCGCATACAGCAAGCACTTGGTCGATTATGCGCTGCTTGCTCGGAAGCAGCACAACCTCCAGTGCCTTGGAATACGGCATAGGTGCTTCGAGTGTCGAGACAACACCTACCGGTGCGTCGAGTTCGTCGAAGATAGCGCTCGTAATCATGTGCGCCAGGTAAGCTCCATAGCTCGCAACTTCGTGTTGCTCCTGAACGACCACACATCGGTGCGTTTTTGCTACCGAAGTGAGTACTGTCTGAACGTCGAGTGGTCGCAGGGTTCGCAGGTCTATCACCTCTGCAGATATCCCTTGTTCGGCGAGGGCTTCTGCCGCCTCGAGCGTCAAGAAAACATTCTTTGACCATGAGATCAGGGTCACGTCTGTTCCTTCGCGCTTGATATCGGCGACGCCTATCGGCACGAGGTACTCACCCTCCGGAACTGGACCACGCTTGCCGTAGGTCAATTCAGATTCGAAGAAAACCACCGGGTTGTCGTCACGGATGGCGCTCTTGAGGAGCCCCTTCATGTCGTACGGAGTGGCTGGTGCGATTACGATCAGGCCCGGTGTTGCGGCGTAGAACGAATCGAATGAGTTGGCGTGCTGCGCACCTAACTGGAACGCTGCTCCCCCCGCTCCGCGGAACACGATCGGGCACGACAGCTGTCCAGCTGACATGAGATGCGCCTTGGCCGCGGTGTTGATGATCTGGTCGATCGCAACGAGCGAGAAGTTGAAGGTCATGAACTCCACGATCGGGCGTAGCCCAGCCATGGCAGCCCCTACACCGAGACCGGCGAATCCGTTTTCGGCGATCGGAGCGTCGATGACTCGACGTGGTCCAAATTGGTCGAGCATGCCACGAGAGCATTTGTATGCCCCGTTGTAGCCGCCGACCTCTTCGCCAACGAGGAATACACGCTCGTCGCGTACCATCTCTTCGGTCATCGCTTCTTGAAGCGCGTCACGAATGGGGATCTCTCGAACTGCTGATTGAGTATCTGTGTCGCTGGGCATGGCGTTAGACATAAGTATAATCCATTGCGGTTTCAGGTGCTGGGAATGGTGACTCTTCTGCGAAGCGCACCGCATCCATTATTTCGTTTTCAATCTCCTGGTCGATCTGCTCTCTGAGCGCCTTCAAGCCGAAGCTCTCGAGTTTTTCACCGAGGACCTTGATCGGATCACGCGATTTCCACTGGTCGACGTCCTGAGAGGTTCGATACTTAGCGGGATCCGCCATGGAGTGCCCTCGGTATCGATAGGTCTTGGCCTCTATCAGGGTCGGCAGCTTCTGCTCTCGTGCGCGCTTGGCGGCTGCATGGATGCAGGCGCGTACGGCAAAGACGTCGTGTCCATCGACGGTATCTCGGGCCATCGGGTAAGCGAGAGCGCGAATCGACAGGTCTTCGGTGGGAGCTGTCTTTTCCAGCGGAGTCCCCATCGCGAAGTAGTTGTTCTCGATCACGTAAATGACCGGGATATTCCAGAGAGCCGCGAGAGAGAGCCCTTCGTGGAACGAGCCGATGTTGATTGCTCCGTCACCGAGGAAGCAGATAGCTACTCCATCGCTTCCTTTGTACTTCTCTGCAAATGCCAATCCGGCGGCTACTGGCACTTGGGCGCCAACGATACCCCAACCGCCCATGAAGCGTCGCTCCACGTCGTAGAAGTGCATAGATCCTCCGCGACCCTTGGCACAGCCGGTCTCCTTTCCGAGTAGCTCAGCCATGCCTGCGCGAGAAGAGCCGCCGCGCGCGAGGTAGTGTCCATGACAACGGTATGCGGTCATCACGTAGTCGTTGTCTTGTAGTACGGACAGAGCGCCTACGGCTACCGCTTCTTGACCGATGTAGAGATGAAGAAATCCTCCGATCTTCTTCTCGGTGTAGAGGCGAGCGGCCTCCTCCTCGAAGCGGCGAATTCGGAGCATCTTCCTGTAGAGATCCGCGACTAGTTCTTGATCCATTGAGTATCCTCACAACGTCTTCGGTGCCTTTCCGAGAAGCGCTTTCATCGTCATGTCCAGCAAGCCTGGTATGGCGAATGAAGCGAGCGCCTCGGGAGGGATGAGCGACAGAGCGAACTGATAAACAGCCGCTTAGCATCGCCTCGCGGCGGGTTATACCAGTGTATTCGGGCAGATGTCCACCCACAGGGGGCGTTGGTTAGTCGTTTGATATGAGCGGGATAGCGGATTGGTCCGGTAGTGCGTATCATGGCTCGCATGCATTCGTATCGGTCCCTTATAGCGGTTGACCCGAGCCTCACCTGTACGGGTTGGGCTCTATTCTCCGTTTTGACTGGGGAGGTTACGGCCGTGGGGAAGATAAAGGGGCTACGTCCATCAGTTCCTTTGGCCATCCGGCTGGAACGCATTCAGATGCATATACGCGACCTCATGGCGCGGCTCGCGTTGGATCACCGGGATGTCCTGGTATGTGAGTCTCCGACGACTATTCGAGATCCGCATAATGCCTTGAAGGTAGAACAGGTGCGAGGATTGTTCGAGGCGCTCGCTCGAGCGCAGGGAGTCCGTGTCCCGGGCCGGGTCAATCCCCGTTCGGTTCAGTACGAGGTCATGGGGCTTCGCGGCAAGCAGTTGTGCCGGGCGGAGGTAAAATCTGCTGCTCTAAAGACGGCCGAGTACCTGTATGCGCCGAATTTCGCGCAGCTTGGGTTGTTGGAGTCAGGTACCGACCTGAAGAAACATCAAGATATCGTGGATGCGGTTCTGATTGGGCGTCTCGCCCTTTTGCGCATTCAGGCGGCGCAGAGTGGGGGTGTGACGCTCGAATCGATGTTCGATGTACAAAGGTCTCAGAGAAGGGGGTCATGGAGGGTTCGCTCATGCGGGTTGACGTAACGTTGATGCACGGGTCGTCGCACTGTCGCCAGATGTGGCGTGACGTGAGGTCTCGTCTCCTTCGATTTCGAGGGCTCTTACCTTTTGCGCTCGCCGTTTGCTTCCAGATCCAGAGCGTGTGTGAAGTTCGGGCTGAAGACCAAGCTGTAGACACAAAGAAAACCACACCGAGCAAAGTAGCGCCGCCGGTGCTGGTAGACGATCCGAGGGGCGAGCCAGACCTGACGGTGTGTAGTCAGAACCTGAAGGTGTTTGGCACGCTGGAGACCGTGAAGCAGAAGATCGCGGGATACTCTGCTGACGAGCACCGACAGAAGGTCCAGAGTTTAATCCGCAGATTCGTTTCGACGGGGTGTGACGTCATCGCCGTACAAGAGGTGATGGGGCGCAATCAAGAGGCTGTTGATGCTGGTTTGCAAGAGCTAGCCGACAAGCTGCACAAATCTACGAATCGTTTCTTTCGTATTCGTGCTGCTCCTCCGGCCGAGGGTGGAATGACGTTAGGGTTTCTCGTTGCTGAGGATCGTGCGGCGATCGTGAACACGTTGTCATACGCCAAGATTGAACTGCCTAAATTGGTGGCGAAGCAGAAGCCACGACTTTTTTCGCGTACCCCGCTGGAGATTCAGCTCATCGCAAATTCACGCGAGTCGAATCTTGCAAAGTCGCTTTCGATAGTGAACTTCCACTTTAAATCGAAGCGCGGCGGTGAGGATGACCCGGCTGGCTTGGAGTGGGAAACGTATCGGATGGAGATGAGCGAGGCGCTCCGTCGTGTTGCTGAGCGACGTCACCAACAGGCCTTTGCGAGTGGTGATTCTATTCTCATGCTGCTTGGAGATCGAAATAGCAACTTCGACGTTGCAAGCGCTCGCATCCTTGACGGAACGCTCAATCTGTCGAGTTTTCAGGCTGATGGTGGTTGTCGTCTGAGCAAGCGAGGGGCTCCTCTTTGCAAGAGCGGAGCATCGATGCCTCAACGCCTCTTCAGCGTTCTTACTTCGAATAAGACCGTGTTCACACTGCCTGGTACGTTTAGCTACAAAGGTGAGTTTTCATGGTTGGACGACATTATGATGCCGGCCGAGAGCTTGCCTTTCGCATGGAAGAGCGCATTTTCTGAGTCTCAGTACAACTCCGGGGTTGTCTACTCTCCAAAGGATGCGTCGGACCACGCGCTCGTGTACGTGAAGCTCAATTGGTGAGAGACACTTAACAGCGCGTAACAAAAATATCCTCGTCGCGAGGCCACGCGAAAGGTCGAGGGGCAAGGATGCAGGCTCAAAAGGCGCGGAGACGTGCCCTCTGTGGCACGTTGAGC
>JBIIOE010000037.1:0-28250 GCA_044337105.1 Bdellovibrionota bacterium
ATTGAGCCCCCAGGCTCCCTCCTCTGTGTACCTCTGTGTCCTCTGTGGTTTCATCCCCATCTGCTTGTATCGGGAGAGAGGTAGAACAGTGTGATCTAAACAACTCGAAGTCCGTTCCGCCTGAATCTCGTGATCCCACGCGATGGCATCGAGATCAAACCTGTCCTGACGAGCTTGCGCACCTCGATGCACCGCAATTCTAATGGAACCAGGGGCTACACGTTCCTTACGTGCGCCCCTGGTTCCATTCGAATCGCATTTTGCGAGCCGCGCCTTTCGAGAACGCGGCTCGGGAAGCCTCAGTGCGGAGCTTTACTCACACACCGTTGCTACGCGTGGCAGCTTGGCCAACTGCTGATTACCGAGATCCTGCAGCTGCTTGGCTTCGGCTACTATCGCGTCTGCCCTACTGGTCGTACCGCTTACCTTGAAGTTCTTACGAGCTTGAATGCGCTTCACTTGGTCGACAAGTTCGGCATACAACCCCTTGAGTGCTTCAATGGTATCCCCACGATCAACCGTCTCACAGAACGGCTGGGCGAATGGGCAGGACTTGATAACTTCAGGGAATCCAAGCGCCAGAGACTGGGCTCGCTTGGAGAGCTGCTCAGCTTTCTTCGCAGCACGCGCAGCATCTCGAGTTACCTTCGACGCCGTCGCTCCTTGGAGCTTTCCTTGCCTAACTCGCTGACTCGCGAGAGTACCGAGCTGCTTCGCTGCCTTACGGGCCAGCGCGGAGAGATCGAGCGCCGTTTGATTGAGCTCGCTCTTCACGGTCCCTATCGGAGTGTCCACGCAGCCACCTGGACAAACAGGTGTCGACTTGGTCACTGAGGCGCTTATCCCATCGAGGTTCCAGCTGAGAGCTTCCTGCAAGCTCGTGGAGAATGCACCCTTGTTTAGTCCTGACTGCAGCACGGTGGGTTGTCCACGATCCTGCGGTGCGGGAGCAAAGAAGTTGAGAGCCCCAAGTTGAATCGTCAGAGGGAAGGCGTTGGGATTACGGTACCCGAAGGTAACCTTCACTCCCTGCGGCGAACCATCGACACACTCGACGATCGGCTCTACACGCTGACATTCAGGTGAGTTGGCAGACGCCGTTGCTTGCGACAGACTGCCACCCTGAGCGCGAACCGACCATGTGAGCGGCTTTCCATCGAAGGTTACGCCGAACGCACCCTTGGTTACTCCCGACTTGAACTTCGTCACTTGACCGCGCGTCGGCTGGCCTGGTGCAAAGTCGTTCCTCGTTATTCTCCCGTCGGTCGTGACTACATCGAGCTCTGCGTTGGTCGTATTGTTGTAACCAAAGTAAGCCGTGTAGGTACCATCCTGGTTGTCGAAGACACACTCCACTCCAACCGCGATCTTTGCTGCCTCGCCAGACTCATCGTTGTCTTGCGAGTCGCTACATCCCGGATCGAGGGTATCGATCAATCCATCCTGGTCGTTATCAACACCGTCCTGACACGCTGCCTGCGGATCGCCTTCATTGTTGTCCTGGTTGCTCGAACAGCTGAAGTCAGCGCGATCAATCGCTCCATCGTTGTCGTTGTCGATGCCGTCCTGACATTGCGCTTTAGGATTACCCTCGTCGTTGTCTTGCTTGCTATTACCGCAGCTAAAGTCAGCGAGGTCTATCGCTCCGTCGTTGTCATTGTCAACACCGTCCTGACATTGGGTAGTCGCTCGGGACTCGTTATCGAGGTTCGGATTGTACGATGATGGTACGTTTGTGTCGGCCCAACAGCCAGGGTCTGCTGCATCGGTCAACCCATCGGCATCGTCATCTGTTCCGTTACGGCACTGCTCGAACTCGCTCGGGCTTGTCGGCGTAGCACACTTAGGATCCTCGACAGATTCACTGTTGTCGTTTGCGTTACGGCAACCGCTGTCAGCGAGATCTATTTTACCATCGCCGTCATTGTCCCAACCATCGCTACACGCCGGTAGCTTATGCTGACACGAGATCGACGCAATCCATGTCTTAGTGTGTTTAGGGCTGGCCAATTCACGCACAAAATCCACTCCAGTGTAACGCCAGAGATAGTTGTCGCTCGCTGAATGATAATTACATTTGCCGTTCGGGTACCGTGCACTGCGCTCCCCATCACGGCACGTCGATGACACGTAATCACGATATCCAAGAACCCTGCACACCGTCTGCAACGTTGAGAGGTGCTCGTTGATTCCGGTTCCTTGGTCCCTGCCGGTATCACTCCAGGTTCCTCCGTCGGAACGGACCAAGGCCGATCCCACCCCTTCCGTCGGGGGCGTCAACGCTAATTTCTTGAAGCGGATCGCGCTTTCGACGGTGCTCCGTACGATCACGGGGTCGCCAGTTCCTCCGAGCTGATACACCTGTCCGTTGAGAGACGGCAGCTCCTCATAGGCATCTATACGACCATCTCCGTCGTTATCTCTCCCATCGTTACACTGAGTTTGGGCACCTGCACCCATGAGAGGAGAGAGTGCACAACACAGAAGAACGAGTAGTCTCTTTGATAATGTATTCATTGCTATCATCTCGAATATCAACAATCGACCTTACACACGTGTGTGTCCAGTAATCATGGGTTCCACGCAAACTGCGTCTAAAATTCAACGGATGACCACACAAAAGGGGACGTTTCGCCTCTAACCCATTAATACGACGAAACTGTGAGCCCTTTGCTTACGGGAATCTCCTACCTCGAGGGAAGGGTCGTTGATGATGTTCACAACTCCTCCCGCCGGTGGATATCAAGAAGGAGAAAAAGAAACGGGGCCTCTCGGAGCCCCGTTTCAGTTCATGTCGCCCCATAAGCGGCGCCATGGGCAGGTAAGCAACTCACCCGCCTCTATGCAGCCCTCCGCCGAGTGCGAATCCTCGCCTTGGCATTGATGATTGCATAGCGCGTTTTTTCAGGATCGAATCCAAAGTAGCGGCAGATAGAGACAAATGAGAGGATATACTCCTCGTCATCGCTCATGAGATACTCCAACGCCTCTTGCCGAAGCTCAGGCCCAGAGTTGAGATCCTCGATGGTCCTCAAGATCATCGCTCTCATTAACTCGCTGACCGCCGTGTATCCTTTCCCGCCGAGATACGCGAGGTCCATTTCAGGTAACCGATCCGAATTGCTCACCGCAGACTCCGTGAAATCAAAAGCCACGATACCTCCCTGAAGTCGCCTCAGTCATTCCACATGCTCCACTCCCAGCAGGCTGGAAGGCGGCGCAGGCAAACCCCTGTGACCACTTCGAAAACCTGTGAGCAAAAAAAAGTTGAACCAGCCGACAAAATCACTCTCGTCGACAACATCACTCCCGTTATGGCGTATCCCTCGATCCACGATGCTTTATTGAATCTTTGAGTGCTAACCTACCGAAATCACCGATGTAGCGCGGGGGCGAGTCGACGAAGATTATAAGCTTAAGCGGGGTGGACACACCGAGTGCGCGACGGGCGATAGCGCCGAGGAAGGGAGCGTGCCGAATGCAGGGGGCACAGAGTGCTCTCCCCCTAAAACCGAGGCAAAAAAAGAAGCGGGCCCTCTTTCGAGAAGCCCGCTTCGACTTGTCATCTACGGTGCCGGTCCGCTATGCGGCCAGGTCATCTCCGTTCGATGCGATCCTGAGCATCATTTCGACGCCCTTTAGTTTCAGTCTCTTTAGCCGACGCTGTTCTACCTCTTCGGATGCAGTCAAATACGCCTGGCGCGCAAGTCGTGCGAGCTTATCTTCGAATTTGATGTGTTGATTGTAGAGTCTCCTGACCTCGAAGTTGGTCTGCAACACCTTCCGAATCAGCTCACGTTCGTCACTTTCCATGCGATATTCTCCCTTCCGAAATTCCCGGCGAGAAGCAAAGCCCTCGCAGGTACGAGGTTGACCGCTACAGCTTTACCAGTATACCTCGAAGCGCTTTACTCTCTGAAGAAAAATCCACCGACTCGCTCCTAAAATGAAGCGCTATGATCGCGATCACGCCGTCGGAACAACGAACGTGACAGAGCGTCCGCACAGGTCTGCCTGTCGTCTAAAGGAGTGAAAACGCTCATCGGAAAGGGTACAGATCTCCGCCGACTTGGTTGGCAGCGCGGCGTTGTATTCAGCTAACTGCTTGATCGCAGTTGCCGCCGTATCGAGTATGTATTTTCCATCCGCAGTTTGGCGATACACAGCGGACGCACCTATGGCATCGACCACCTCTCGTCCGACCTCGTAGCGCTCTCCTCCGGCAGCCGCGAAAACAGCCGCATCGACCAGCCCCTCGAGCGCAGCCACGGTCTTGGCGATAACTCCGCATGCCAATCCTCTCCACCCCGCATGGATCGCCGCCCAGCCGTTGCGAGCTCGAACGACAATAGGCACGCAATCCGCTGTCATCACTCCAAAGGCCACTCGGCGAGCAGATACTGCTTGATGTGTCGGCGCTAGCAGTGCATCACCCTCGACGCTCTTGAAGAGTGTCCCCTTTTCGCTCGAGACCCCCTCTATCAACTGAGCGCTGCGTAGATCAAAAAAGCGATCCCCGTGCACTTGCTGCGGCACTGCAAGGTCAGTCACTCCGAGTGCGGCACACAGGGCCCGTTGTGAATGGATGCTCGATTCTCCCTTGAAATCGAGGTCGGCGAGGGTCATACCGTGCAGGATTCCCTCGTCCCACCACGGACGATAGACCAACAACCGCACACCTGAGTGCATCTGTATTGCAAAGTGCTCGTTCATCTCGATTGATAGTCGCGAAACACAGCCAAGAGCATCTCGAAATCCGCTGGGAGAGGCACGGAAAAAGAGTGTCGCTCTTTCGTAACCGGGTGAGTAAACGACAATGTCGCGGCATGAAGCGCCTGTCGCCCGAATTGCTCAGCAGCCTCTCGCAAGACCTGCGGAAGGTTGGAAAAATCTCCGTACACCCGATCGCCAATCACCGGACATCCGATCGACTGCATGTGGACGCGAATCTGGTGCGTCCTTCCCGTCTTGAGCTTACACTCAACGAGAGTTCCATACCGGAATCGCTCTATCACTCGCCACATAGTGGCTGCGGAGCGACCCTTTTCGGAGATAGCCATCAATCGTCGCTGTGTGGGATGGCGAGCAATAGGAGCATTTACCTCCCCCTCTTCCGCTTGCTGAATCGGTCTTACACCTCGCTGGGTGCTGAACACCAGCGCACGGTAACTCCGACCGGCCGTACGCTCGGAGAACTGCTTCGAGAGAGCTGCGAGAACAGGGGTCGACTTGGCCACGACAACGAGTCCTGTCGTATCCTTGTCGAGTCGATGCACGATACCCGGACGGTCCGATTCACCGACCCGGAGCTGCTCGCGCCCAACGTGTTGAACGATGGCGTTCGCGAGGGTTCGATTGGAATTTCCCGCTCCCGGATGCATCGCGAGATCAGCCGGTTTGTTGATCACGATCAGGTGTTGATCCTCGAAGACGATCTCAAGCGGCAGATCGAGCGGCTCCAAGGTCGTAGGTCGCTCAGGCGGAAGCGTCACCTCGGCGACATCTCCCACCTCGAGCTTGAAGGCAGGCTTGGTGATGACCTTGCCGTTGACTGCTACCATGCCCTGCTCGATCCACCGTTCGACCTGTGAGCGACTGGCCTCCGACACACCTGCCAGAGCGCGTACAACCGCCCTATCGATACGCTCCGGATCACCCTCGTGTACAAATGTATGCGTTCGATTGCTCATCGTGATGGCTCGACTAGAAGTGTGCGAGCCTGCATCACGTCACACACGATCTGCACCTTGAGCTCGTCAACGGAAGCGAAACGTCGCTCGTCTCGCAGGCGGTCTACGAATGTGACCTCTACCCGACGTCCGTACATGGGGCCGGGATCACAATCGAGCACGTGAACTTCGAGCCGTTCGCCGAGCCCATTGAAGGTCGGTCGCGTGCCGATATTTGCAACAGCAGGATGCTCAATCCCGTCGATCGTTGCCCGACACACGTACACGCCTCGCGCAGGCAGCAATCGTCGCCCCGCAGCGATATTCATCGTAGGAAACCCTATCGTCCCTCCGCGCTTGTCTCCATGCCCGACACGCGCCGAAATGGAGAACTGACGACCAAGCAGGGCACTAGCTCCCTTCACGTCACCCTGCGCAATACAGGCTCGTATCGCCCGAGAACTTGGCCGCCCAGCGCTCGTATCGAATTTCGGGACGATCTGTAACGCGATGCCGTATTTGGGAAGATTCGCTTGCAAGAAAGAGATATCTCCCTCGCGTCCCCGCCCGAGCGCTGCATCCTCGCCTACTACCAGGCAACGTGCCCCGAGAGCTCTAACGAAGACGTTTTCAATGAACGCCTGAGCCGACATCTGCGCGAGCTGCGGAGTAAAATGTACGAGGTACAAAATATCGATCCCAAGCTGTCCGAGACGCTCACGCTTCTCGCGCAGGCTCGTGATGTGGCGCACATCGTCGACTCGCCGTAGAACCTGCAGAGGATGGGGATAAAACGACACAACGGTACAGCTATCACCTGCCGCCGCTTCGCGCAGCGAGCGGACAACGTGCTCGTGTCCTAGGTGAACCCCGTCAAAATTGCCGAGCGTTACGACCCCACCGCGTAAAGATGCCGGAATATCCTTGGGATACCTGGCTAATCGACATACGTGTGGGTGATCCATGGAGTGCTCTAGTGTCGGGGCTCCGAAACTGCGGGACAGAAACTACTTAAGATCTCGCAATCTCTCCTTGGCGACCGCCGCCTCTGGAGAGCGTGGGTAATCATCCACGAGCTTACGAAGGCTGAGCGCCGCGGTCTTCTTGTCACCGAGCCTGTTAAGCACAGAACCTTGCCGCAAGAGGCTCGAAGGAGCACGCTGACTTTTAGGATATTGATACACGACGTCTGCATAGGATCTCAGAGCGCTTCGGTCGTCTCCCAGTCCATCATACGACACACCCTGCCAAAACAGAGCCACTGCTACCTTGTCAGTACCTCGAAGCTGGCTCACTGCATTCTGCAGGAGTGGCAACGCATCGTCGAACTTTCCTTCCCGCAAACGGAGTAGCGCATCACTCATGAGCACTTGCGGCTCTCCTGTAAGGCTATTAGCCCACACCTCATCAACTTCCAGCTCGTCACTAGGAACAACAGAGGGGGGAGGCACCCTCTTCCGCAATGAGCTCAAATCCTCCTTCAGGGCCGACAGGTCGTTGCCCAACTTCTTGTTGTGGGAGAACTCCATCTCTTCAATGCGGCCAGACATCTGCTTCATCTGCGCATCGAGTGAGTTAATCGTTTCGGTCTGCTCCGCCTGAAATGCGCGCATGTCGTTCAGACTGCGCTCGAGACGGGAGACCTTCTGCTCCAAATCCTGGATCGAACATCCACCTGCGAACAGTGCAAGGAGAAGCACGACTCTCTTCATACGAAATTTCCTGCCCTAGAAAATAATACGACCTTAGAGACGGTGAGATTCACCGCCCCTAAGGTCGATATACGGCTACGGTCTTACGACCGCAAGCCTCTAACCTTAGTCAACCTTGAAGTGGTCGCGGCGATTCTTCGCCCACGCAGCTTCGTTGTGAGCTGGGTCGAGCGGAAGCTCTTCGCCGTAGCTTACAGTGCTCATGCGGGAAGCATCAACACCGAGGGTGCGCAGGTGCTCCATAGCAGCACGGGCACGGTTAGCACCGAGGACCATGTTGTACTCGTTGGTTCCACGCTCGTCACAGTGACCTTCGATCTGAACCTTAGCTCCCGAGTTAGCCTTGAGCCACTCAGCGTTGCCAGCCAAGATCGTGCGAGCTGTGGTGTCGAGCTTGTACGAATCGAACGAGAAATTGATATCCTTGAGCGGACCATCAGCTACCGGAGGAGGAACGTTAGCTCCACCCTCGCCTGCTACCGTCGTACGGCACGAGCAGCCAGTTGATACGAGCGCGATGGCGCTTACGAAAAGGATAGAAAGACTACGCGATAGCTTCATTTAGCTTATTTACCTCCGGGAATGTTGCCCAAACTCATTTGCTAGTGGTCGTGTTACCTGCTCTTACGTACGACTCCGAGCCTTGAGAGCTCATACCATACTGTGCGACGCAACACGAGCCGTTAACACATCCAAACCACCAACGAGGTCACTTCGAACGACTCTACTAAAGATCTTCACTGAGCATCCTCACCGAAGATCTCAATCGAAACGTTCAATCGAGCCCATCTCTGAAGCGGCTTTTCAGGTACGCTCCAGCGCATCACGCCGCAAAGCATACCTCAAACCCTTCTTCAAAACGCTGTCGGCCTTCGCCCGCAGAAGCTAAAGTAGAGAACTTTGCGTCCCCTAGTTTGCTACCAGGCCCCGATCATGTGGTATGCACTTGATACTCGACAACACTTAACATTGCAAGCAGTTATCTGAAACCGTTTTTCAGTATGCCCGAACCTGCGGCACCATCATCCTGCTCAGCGAGGAAGAGGCCCCCAAGCGGGCTCGAAATCGCCACCTCGACTCGTGGTGATCTGCTTAATGCTCGACCCATCGGTTCGCATAATTGCAATGCTGTACGGCCCTCCGAAGTAGGTTGTAGAGAATGTGAGAAATCGGCCGTCAGGCGAAAACTCAGGGTCCTCACTACTGCCGGAGCTTGTCAACTGAACAGCGTTTTGGCCATCTCTATCCGACACGAAGAGCTGAAAGTTCCCATCAGCGCGACATACGAAGGCTATCTTATCCCCCTTAGGCGACCATGCTGGGGACGTGCAGTAATTAGAGGTAACAAAACTAACGCGTTGAGCATTCCCGCCGCCTATGCCCATGCGGTAAATCTGCGGTCCCCCACCCCGATTGGAGCAGAACAACACCTCTGAGCCGTCCGGTGAAGGGACCGGCGAAACGTCGATGGCGCGATTGGGAGGGGTCAGACGCCGCGCGAGTCCTCCATCAGCGTTCAACATAACGATATCGCTATCACTCCCCTCCGTACGAGAAACCAAGAGCTGCGAGGGCGAGAGATAGTGCGCCCCTATCTCCAGTTCGGAAGTACGCGTGAGCTGGCGTGCCGCCTTAGTCGGTACGTCGATGACGAAGAGGTCCGGTACACGATTGCGGTAGGAGGTGTATACGAGCTTAGTGCCGGACGGATCCCATGCGGAGGAGATCGCCAAACCTCTTTCATTCGTAAGTTGGCGGATATTGCTCCCATCCATATCCATGACGAATAGCTCTTTGAAACGACCCACACGCGATGAGAACGCTATCTGACTTCCGAACGGGCCGTATTCGCCAGTGTAGTACTTGAGAACCTCGTTGGCGAAACGATGCGCGATTGAGCGCGCCTGACTTGCATCGCCCTCGTACTCTTTGGCCAGCACTATCGTCTGCTTTTGAACATCGTGGAGATAGAGCTGCGCCTTGACTCGGCCATCCACAACTCTTGCCTCTCCCTTGATCAACCCTTCAGCACCTACCACGCTCCAGTCGGAGTACGCTGTGGCCTCCTGCGCGCCGCACTTACCTGCCGACTCGATGAAGCCCTGTGAGTTAAGGATCTCGAAGAAGCCCGAGATATCGAGGTCCTTCGCCATCGTCTTGGGTATATCACCGCCGGGAGCCGCAGACTCCCCCGCAGCACACAGCTGAGGGAGCGCAAGCGGGATAAGCTTCCCAGCCCCACGAACATAAAGATCAGTCTGGGCCCAGGCGCTTTGAACCAAGCCAAGCGAGACAACAAAGAGAAGGGTGAGATATCGCATTGCAACTCCTACATGAGCCCGATGCAGCACTCCCCTCACGCACTGGGAGAGCCCTACAGAGCCAACCCTGTCAAAATGCATCAATGGCGAAGATGGCGCAACGGGTTCACTCTTTTCTCCAGAGCGCTCAATCCCGTGGATCAAAGGTAATACGGGCACCCTGAGCATAATACTGCTCGTAATACCGAGCCGGGGGCGGAGGAAGCGGGCTGGCTTTGATGATCGCCCGCTGCACAGACTCGTCGAATCCTCCGTTACCGGAGCCCTTGACGATCCGCACGGAACTTACCGCGCCATCCTGCTCGATCATGAAGGTAAGCTGGGTGATAAGCGGAGAATTCGGGTCGAACCAACGCCACGCCTCCTTGATACGCGCGAGGATCAGTTTGTTGTAGGCCATGACCTCAGCGGGAACGACCTGCCCACCACCCATGCCAGAGCCTCCCACTTTAGCCGCACCGAAGCCCTGTCCATTTGCACGTGTCGACTCGCCCAGGTAGCGTTGCAACCCGGCCTGCAGCCGCTTGTCTACCTCGTCACCATCGCTTTTTTGGCTCTTAGTGCCCTTCTTGGCATCCGGCTTCTTGGTCGGGACTGGTGTCGCCTTCGTGGTCGGCTTAGGTTTCGGGGTTGGCTTGGCCGGCTGGGCGGTCGGCTTCGGAGTCGGCTTCTTCTCCGTCACACTCACCTCTGCATCATCCTCCGGCTCTTGCGGCTTCTCGGACTCCTCTTCCTTGGGCTGTTCCTTGACCTCGGGATCCTTCTTGGTCTCGGCGGTAACGTTCTTTACTGGAGCAACCGGACTCTTCTTGTCATCTTTAGGAACTTGCGTGATACCGCCGATGTTCTTACCGCCCTCGATAGAGATCGAGTAGATAATCGGCTCCTGAAACTCACCCATGTCGGGCAGTATTTTGAAGATCAGCAGGATCGCCAAAATAGCATGTGCCACGAGAGACACTGACATCCCGAATCGAAAGTAATCGTCGGGCTTCTGTCGAAGAGCACCCACGGACAATGTCGGCAACCTCTCTCTTACACGCTTTGATGCTTACGCCTTCTTACCATCGGGCGCCGCCGATACGAGACCTATCTGTGTGATGCCACCACCATGCAGCGCCGCCATCACCTCCATGATACGCCCATACCCAAGGGTTGCATCGCCCTTGATGTACACCTTCCGCTCGTTTTCAGGTTTATTGGCGAAGAGCACCTTCACCTTCGCAGCCAGATCGGTCAATTCCACCTGGTTCCCCGCCCCGATAAAGACATTCCCAGCCTTATCGAGCGAGATAACTATCTGCTCTGTAGAGCTCCTAAGCGGCGCAGTCGTTGCTTTCGGAAGGTCTACCTCGACCCCCTGCTGCAACATCGGTGTGGTGACCATGAATATCACGAGCAGCACCAACATCACGTCAACCAAAGGGGTCACGTTGATTGCCGCTATAGGTCCGTCATTATCCGAATTCAAACTGCCGGCCATTGGAAACCAAGCTCCCGCAAATCTAAGTTAGCGCACCAAGTAGCGACGCGCGATATTGAGAAACTCCGCCGAGAAGCTGTCCATCGATTGGCGGAACTTGCGGATTGAAGCGGTGAAGTAGTTGAAGGCAACCGCTGCTGGGATAGCTGCGGCAAGACCGACAGCCGTCGCAACGAGCGCCTCGGAGATACCCGGGGCAACCGCTTGAATCGTAGAACTCTTTGCTTCGCCCAGTCCGTGGAAGGCATTCATGATACCCCACACAGTTCCGAACAGGCCGATGAACGGGGCAGCGCTCGCCACGCTCGCCAAGAAGGTCACACCTTTCTCCAGCCTGTGGCTCTCCTCGAGCTCTGCTCGCTTGAGAGCGCGCTCTACTGTTCCGAGATCTGACTCGACGTCCCCGGAGTTTTTACCACTCTCGCGGCTCTCTTGGACCATGTGAGTCAACTCGCGATACCCCGACGAGAACACACTCACGAGCGGGCTGGCACCGAGCCTGCGCGAGGAGTCATCGATGCGCGAGAAGTTTCGGGTCTCCCAGAAAACCTCGGAAAACTCGTTCGTTGACTGCTGGGCGCGCCGAAATTGAATCATCTTGGCGATCGTAATAGCCCAGCTCCACACTGAGAGCAGTACGAGCATGATGAGCACAAACTGAACTACCGGACCTGAGCCGGTTATCATGTCGAATACGCTCGGCGCGCTCGCTAGCGGCGCTTCGGTTACTGGTGCTGGAATTGGATCCACGGGCTAACCTCTCCATCAAAAATACGGCCCAAATATGCCATAGAGCATGACTCAACACCAGATAGAGAGGACGATGTTTCCTTTTAAAACGTAGGGGGTTATAAACACCCCACCAATTGTAGAAAGGACTGTTAAGGAGTCGACATGCCCGTAGGAATAGCAATCAACGGATTTGGCCGCATCGGACGCAACATCGTGCGCCAACTCTTCACTGCCAAACAATCGAAGACCGTCAACCTCGTAGCCATCAACGACCTGACGGACCCCACCACCCTAGCCCATCTGCTCAAGTACGACTCGGTCCACGGTCGATTCCCGGGAACTGTCGAGGCTGGCGACGGCTGCATCGTCATTAACGGTCAGCAGGTCAAGGTTTTCGCCGAGAAAGACCCAGCCAAGTTACCCTGGGCCTCGGTCGGAGCGTCGATCGTGTTGGAGTGCACCGGAATCTTCACCAAGAAGGACAAGGCACAGCTTCACCTTCAGGCCGGAGCGAAAAAGGTCATCATCTCCGCCCCTGCCCCCGACCCAGACCTCACGTTGGCGTACGGCGTCAACCACACCGACTACAAACCGGCTGAGCACCACATCATCAGCAACGCGTCGTGCACCACGAACTGCCTGGCGCCTGTTGCAAAGGTACTCGTGGAGAACTTCGGCGTGGTTCGAGGAACGATGACCACCATCCACTCGTACACGAACGATCAACAGATCCTAGATCTGCCGCACAAGGATCTCCGTCGTGCTCGAGCTGCAGGTATGTCGATGATCCCGACGACCACAGGCGCAGCCAAGGCGGTTGGCCTCGTGATCCCCGAACTGAATGGCAAGGTGGACGGGTTCGCAATTCGCGTTCCAACACCGGATGTGTCTGTCGTGGACTTCGTTGCCGAGCTCGGCCAAGACGTTACTGTCGAAGAGATCAATCGCGCACTCAAGAGCGCCAGCGAGAACACCCTCAAGGGGGTCCTGGGCTTCTCTGATGAGCCGTTGGTATCGATCGATTACACGGGTGATACACACTCCTCGATCGTTGACTCACTTTCGACCATGGTTGTTCAAAAGCGCATGGCGAAAGTCGTCGCGTGGTATGACAACGAGATGGGCTTTTCGGCTCGCATGTGCGATGTCACCGAGATGATCGCCAAGAGCTTGTCGTAACAGCTGCCCTGCTCTGACAGAGGGCACCCTTGCGGTGCCCTCTTTTTTTGACTAATCAAACAGTTCTCTACTCGATCACCAGTACACCGCTATGCGCACAAAAAACCTTCTCGCCGGAAATTGGAAGATGAACCTCGGACCCTCCCAAGCGCACAACTACGCAAAGGAGATGAAGGAAAAGGTACGTGACGTCTCAAAGACCGACGTGTGGGTAGCACCCCCTGTGGTGAGCATGAGCGCGACCCTGTGCGAGCTGTCAGGAACGCCGATCAAGGTCGGTGCGCAGAATGTCCACTGGGCCGAATCCGGCGCTTTTACGGGGGAGACATCTCCAGCATTTCTCACCGAGATGGGCATCAGCTTCACGTTGGTTGGACATTCGGAGCGACGGACGTACTTCGGAGAGACCGACGAGCACGTCGCTATGAGAACCCAAGCGGGGCTCAGAGCGGGACTCGACGTGATCGTCTGCATCGGAGAGACCGAGAAGCAGCGAGTCGATGGCCATACCGAGCAGGTTCTCCGATCGCAACTCGAGCCAGTACTCGCCGCACTACAGCCGGAACACTCCGCAAAGGTCACCATCGCCTACGAACCGGTGTGGGCAATCGGGACGGGGCGCGTCGCCTCTATCCAGGAGATCGCCGACGCTCACAACTTTATACACTCGGTGTGGAACGAGCGTAAGCTCCCCTCCTCGGCGGTAATTTTGTACGGAGGAAGCGTCAATCCTACGAACTTCGCCGAGATCCTGTCGCTCGACGGTGTCGACGGGGCACTCGTGGGAGGAGCAAGCATCAAGATGGATCAGTGGCTCCAACTAATCGCAATCTCAGAGGCGTGACGGCGCGCCTATCCCAGCGTGCGATGTGTGGTTGACGCGGATGGGCTCAAGCCGAATAATCCCTGCACCGATGACCTTGCCAGCACATACTACTGACCATCCGCAATCCGGATTGGCTCACCCCACATATCGGGCAGATGTGGATGGGCTCCGTGCGGTTGCCGTGCTTTCGGTGGTCCTTTTCCATACCTTCCCCGAGTTCATCAAAGGCGGATTCATCGGGGTCGACATATTTTTCGTGATATCAGGCTTTCTGATCTCCTCGATCATCATGCGCAGCTTGGAGCAAAACCGTTTTAGCTTCTGGGAATTTTACAGCCGGCGCTTCCGCCGTATCTTCCCCGCGCTAGCGCTCGTGCTACTGACGTGCTTAGTCTTTGGCTGGCTCACACTTTTGTGGGACGAATACAGACAACTCGGGAAGCACGTCGCTGCGGGAGCAGCGTTTGTTTCGAACTTCACGCTGTGGGGAGAAAGTGGGTACTTCGACGATGCAGCCGAGACCAAGGCGCTACTACACCTGTGGAGTCTCGGAATCGAAGAACAGTACTACATCGTCTGGCCGCTGCTTTTATGGCTTGCCTGGAGGATGCGGCTTAATGCTCTTTTTGTCGTGTTACTCGCTGGCATGCTGTCCTTCGCATGTAATGTCGCTTTGTATAGCAGCGATCCTTCGCAGGACTTTTATTCCCCGCTCACTCGCTTCTGGGAGCTTCTTGCAGGATCTGCGCTGGCGTACAGCTCTTGTAGTGGGGTGAAGCCTCGCGCGCACGAGACCTCGCCTCGCTGGCGGCGACGGTCCCAGGAGATGCAATCAGTAATAGGAGCCTTGATCATAATCGTTGCCTTGTTGGTCGTAACCAAGGAGTCTCCTTTCCCCGGCTTTTTGGTCGCCCTTCCCGTGCTCGGAACGGTGATGCTCATATCAGCAGGTGGGCACAGCTGGCTCAATCGTGTCATCCTGTCGCATCGCTCGATGGTGTCGATCGGTCTGATTAGCTTCCCGCTTTACTTGTGGCACTGGCCTATCTTGTCTTTGGCTCGCATTATCGAGAGCACGACTCTCGAACCGGCGTTCCGCGCGGCCTCAGTATCGCTCTCCTTCATTCTTGCATGGCTCACCTATCGCTTTGTGGAGAGGTGGTTCCGCTTCGGCGAGCACGGCGGAACGAAGGCTCTCTGCGCCGCGGTGCTCATAGTGCTAATCGGATTATCTGGGCTCTTCGTTTTTGTATCGGATGGCTTTCCGGGGCGCACGGCAGCGCAGCCTATCGTGCGCTATAGAGGCGACGTTGGCCGGGAGTCGTACCTTGACTTCATGGTGCAACACTATGAGCGATGCGTGAACGACGAGCTACGAACCCTCTCTATGAAGGACCCAAACTACGGGTTCCGATGTTTTCAGTCCAAGCCAGGTACTGCGATTGACGTCATCGTGGTCGGTGACAGTCACGCTGAGCATCTCCTTCCGGCGATGGCCGAGGTTTTTCCGGACAAAAATGTAGCGGTTTTCCTAAGGGCGAGCCTCCCGGTCATCGACAATCCCTATTTTTCGGGGGCTTTTGCCCTTATAGCGAACGACAGGAACATCAAAACTATCGTACTGGCCGCGCAATGGGAGAACAAACTGAATCCGACGCGTAAAGACACGAAAGAGAGACTCACGCGGACTCTGGCAACGCTAGCTCGACAGAAAGAACAGGTGATCGTACTCGGCGATGTTCCGAATTATTCGTTCAATCCCAAGCTGTGTAAGTATCACAGAGTGCTGAACAGCAGTGTCAGTGCCTGTGAGGTCCCTCTGAGCGAACACATACGCAGAAAGGCCCACTATTCAAAAGCTCTCGAAGACGCTGTCGCTGCCGTCAAAGGGACCCACTTCCTTTCCCTCGATCCCTTCTTCTGCAATGCAGAGCGCTGCAGTATGGTGCAGCGAGACGAGATACTATACCGAGACGAACACCATCTGAATGTGACCGGCTCCCGACATCTGGGGCGCTGGCTTTCAGAGCATCTTTCGCATGTACCAGGGCGATAGGTTCACTGACTCACCTACGCCCTCACAATGCTTTTTTCTCCTCTTCATTCACATGAAATATCCGAGAAGGCCGCCCGTAAAATGACACGTCGCTATCGGTCGATATCCGCTCTTGCTAATCCACCGACCTCCGGCGATTGTAGTAGCGGAACTTCGTAAGTCCCGCCTTGTCATGAGTAGAACAAAGACCTTTTTCCTTTGCGCCGTTCTTATTTTGTTTGGTGTGACCCTTCCGTGTGTTCTCCTCGAGGCAGGGCTACGTGTCGAGCAGCGAATTCGCAAAGGAACCCCTCTCGCCCTCAATCCGAGCGCGAGGTGGCACGACACTTTGGGCTGGACCGGCAAAGAGCACATCTTTGAGCCGATCTCGGAAAACCCAGTGCTCGTAATCGGAGATTCGTTCACCGATGGATTGGATGTACCGAGCAGCCAGATGTGGTTCGCCGAGGTTGCCCGACGATATCCAGATCGAGGGCTTATCGCACATGGCGGCCTGGGCTATGGTACGTTGCAGCAGTTGATGGTGCTTCAGAACTATCACGCTCGTGGCATACATCCGTCTCTCGTCATTCTCCAGCTCTGTACAAATGACATTATCAACAACTCATTCGAGCTCGAGAGAGAGAGCCTCCTTCAGCGGGCGCCCGGCCCTCGTCCATATCTGGAAGGCGATTCGATAAACCTCAGGTTCCCCAGAAAAAACGACTGGCTGCTGTATCCACTCGTATCGATCTCACGCTTCGCATATCGAAAGAGTACGCATTGGGATGCCTTGATGGCGGAACGGGCACGCTCTGGCAAAGCGCCATCCGTCGAGTTTGACATACAGAGGAAAGGTTATGCCTTTGAGCCGTTTCAACACGCGACTCGCGTCACTCACACACTTCTCCGGCGCTTCAAACGCGAGAATGGCACGACCCCGCTTCTGCTCGTACTGGTAGATGACATCGAGCCCTATGCCGGCGCATTGAGGGATATCGCTCGCAAGCTGAAGATCCCCTTCTTCATACCTCCGCGAACACGCCCACTCGGGCCGGAAGAACGCTTACCCGATGGCGCACATCTCAATGCTCGAGGGAACCAAATTTTTGGAAGCACGTTTGTCGAGCTTGCTGTGCAACGGAACCTTATTCCGTAAGGAAGCGCAGCAAGCACTACGTTAAATTGATATCTTCATGACCCCTTACAATTTGAAAGATGTACTGGGCGGTCATGCTCTCGATGAAGAGTAGCGCCAATATGTACAGCGCGCCCCAACGCTGAAAATGACGCCTCATGAAACCATCCTCAACGCTTTACACAACCTAGACCACCGGGCGTACGCACGTCTCGGCAACCCCGCCGTCGTTCTTGGTCTGTGCATTTACGCTCGCTCTGTTGGAACCCTGGAGGACACTCATCTCGCACAGCTCGTGATGACTGTTCTCGTTGACTCTCGAGATTGCGACGCTCTTGTTCAAGGCGTTCCCTCTCGAGAGCAAGCTGTCTTCGCTCCTTATCCGAGGAGTCGTAGCGGGAGCGTCCCGAGTATCGATCGTTGTAATCATACCCGTCGCTCGGATTGCGGTAGTCATCAAGCTCGCGGTAATAGTCACCTGTTTGCGCCCACGCCGCTGAGGACTCAAGCGCAGCTATCCCTGATGCAGTCAGCAAACCCATACATCCTGCCACTATCATCTTTCTCATGAGATACCCCTCTGAAATTGCCTGGAGCACCAAAGTGCATGCGTACTCTTTGCTTGCGACAGACAAGTAGAATAGAACTACCGAATCAGAAGCATCTTACGTAGCGGCGGGTCGAGCATATGACAGCCATCCACTCGGGAATCCCGGAACGTCTGTGCCGCGAGCTGTCTTTCACGGCATTTGGTCTCAGAGCAGCCCTTACCCTTTCGTCGGCCGCAATCTCAGCTATCAATGAGGGAAGGTCTACCTTCATCGGCTGAAGTGACCTGGATCACTCTGAAGATAGAGAAACGCCTTATCATGTTGGCATAATTACGGTTACATAAAGAAGTTAAGCAACCCACGCCTTCTTGAAATCACGGCAGATCCCTCCCTATCGGGACTGCTTCTTTATATCTTGTCCGTTGTCGAAGTCGTGACTTCAGCACCCGATTCACGTTACCATCAACATACACTGTGACTAAATCACGAAATCCATTCAGTTGCGTCTTTCAAGGGACTTGATTTTGCCCACTATCCCTCCAATTGATCCAGCCACAGTCGATCTCGACAGCTATCCGGTTATAGGAGCGGGTATCTGGGGTTCCGTGTTTGACCTCAGAAACGAGACAGTCGTCAAACTTGCCAGACGAACGTGCGCAGGAATTGGGGACGGTCTTGATAAGATGCGGCGGGAGTATATGGTCCTTCAAGCTCTCCCTGATCGCTCGACCTGCGGTAGTATCGCATTCCCGCGAGCCTTGGGATTCGGAGCAGCGCGACCCGGGGCGTATCCGCTTTGGCTCCATACGAGCAAGCTACCGGGTCGGGTATGGAAGGTCGCGGAGATCCGCAACCTTCCGGACGATACAGCGTCCGCTCTCGCAACGAAAATAGGTGAGGCTGCCAGCACAACGCAGGAAGCTCTGGCCAAAGCTCAGTTGGAACACCAACTACCCACGCTAGAAGGGTATATGGCCAGTATCCAATCAAGTTTGACGGGCAACGACCACGCGATTGCCTACCTTTCTCGATTACTCTCCATCTCGCACGCTCTGCCAACCGCAGAAAGGTGTGTGATTCACGGCGATTTCAACATCTCAAATCTGCTATGTGACGGGAAGCGTGTCACCGGTGTCATCGATTTCGCAGAAACGCGGATTGGATATCCAGAGGATGACGTAGCGGCTATCATTGGAGAACTGCCATCTCTTAGAAGCGCTCTCATTGAATCCTTCGAAGCTGCATCCGGACGGAAGATCGACAAGAGCCGACTGGATTTTGCATCAGCTATGCAAGCGCTTTTCACCTTAATCATATGCGATCGGCTGGACGAGCACGCTGAAGGTGAGGCTGCGCGTAGTCGCTTAGAAAGCTATCTACTACAGAACACGCCGACCTGACATCCGCGGCACGGCTGGTCGGATGATAAGCGCTTTTTACAGGGGTCTTCGAGCGTCTAGGGAAGCGAGGCAAAACCTCATGTTTCTCCTCACGTGGTAAGTTCAAAAGCAAGACGGCGCGGCAGGTTTTGCCTCGCTTACCTAGAGGGCCAATCCCTCATGATACGAATAGAGCGCACTCGTAGGCTCATCAAGCACCAGGATAGGTGGAGTCGCTCAGGCGACAAAGCAAAAGAGCTGTCGCGTGTCTGCTGTGTTCCTTGAGGAAGCAAGCCCCCCCTGCTACGGCCATGTGTTGCCTTGCTTCCCTGAACGAACTAAACAGAACTCAGAGAGTCCTGCCCGTATCGAGTCATTGATTTTTTTCTCAAGTTTTCATCTGATCCGGTCGATATCTCAAAACGAGTGTTAAGAGGAGCCGAGTATGAGACGTAACTTCCTGATTGGTCTAATGAGTTTCGCGGTCGTCGCGTTGTTGCCACTCGTCCTCGTGGCATATGCCGAATCCAAGCCATCCGCCAAAAGCCCGGAGGCCCCAGGAGGTCAGGTGCCTTTACCCATCACCAGCGATCCGACGCCGACTCAAACCCCTACGGCTACCCCGAGTGCCACTCGGACACCCACTCGCACTGCAACTCCAACACCAACTCCTACGTCAACTGCTACACCAAACCAGCAATGCCAGCTCTACGAGCTCCGCTTTGAGCACGTTACCTCTCCATCGGTTAAAACCGGACGCTCGTTCATCGATCAAACGAGAGCGAAAGACCTAGCGTGTTTTACAGAGTTGTTCAAAAGGACCGAAGCCTCTCACGACCCCAAATACAGCACCGTGACCAATAACGATGTGACAAGAGTGCTATGGAATGATCTATTAACAAAGGTCAACAGTTATCCCGGTGCAGACAGCGACAGCGTATATGAATCCAACAAGAAGTACATCGACTGCACGGGCGCGTGGAAATCGCCGCGAGCAGACGGTCACAATGCTCACATGATGATCGGTGGTGGGCAGCGCGCTGGCAGCAAGGGCACGAAAACCCCTGGATGTTCCAGAGGAAGCCTATTTGTTAATTCTAAGTGCGAGATGCAGTCGATCTCTTCGGTCAAAGAGGTAGTTGGCCAGTGCTACATGACCCTGAAAGCTGAGGTGGCCACTCCTCTCTCGTTAGTATGGTCAGATGCTTACAAGAGCGAGCCGAGCACAATCGTGGACTTCAAGCTCAATCCGTACTCATCAGCGACGCGCTGGATGTGGCGAGCTTCCGAATCATTGCCACTGCTCGTCTATGATCCCGAGAACGATGGAAGTGTGACATCGGCTGAACAGCTTTTTGGGCACTGGGCCTTCGGAGGAAAAAAGGCGAATCCATACCCTGAAACCGGCACACCGATGCTACCGTGGCGCGATGGCTATGAGGCGCTTGCCACGCTCGACACCAACCACGATGGCGCGATCGCCGGTGAGGAGCTCTCGAAGATCTCTGTGTGGTTTGACGTAAACCGAGACGGAGTATCGCAGACTGGTGAGGTCAAAAGAGCCACAGCTCTCGGCGTAACCAAGCTGTATTATCATGCAGACACCGTGAAGGACGGCGCACAGTTCGCTACCAAGGGCTATGAAAGGAATGTGGACGGGGTATCTGTGCAGAGAAGCTCTATTGACTGGTTGGAGCAGGATGCATCGTCGCAAAGCTCCATCGCAGTGGGTGGGTTCGCCATCGGACAGGAATCTGCGGAATCAGGTGAGCCGTCTGAAAGCAAGAGCGGCAGTAGCGAGCCCGAAAACCGCGCAGATGGGGCGCCTAGCAAGGGCCTCTTCGGCAAATGGACATGGGAGATCGACGGCCAGCAGGGAACAGTTGGCCTCTTAGCCTTCGAGCCTGATAACGAGGGCATAGCAGGCATTACGCTCAGCTCGGTAGGTATACAAGGTGTCCCGGGGGTCAACGCACAGGTGATCTTCTCGCACTTTGCGGCGGAAGCCAGCACAAGCAGCTCCGGCCTAACCGAGGTTTCCTTCGTTGTGCAGGGTGCTTCTGGAGCGCAGCTCAGTAACGTGGCTACGGTATCCGACGATGGAACGGTGATGATCGGAAAAACAGTAGTCACCGACTCCGAGAACGCGCGATCCGGCAGCTACGAGTACACATGGAAAGCCAAAAAGCTGTCGTGATGCGGCCTGTGTGGGACTTGAGCACCAGCTAGCCCCACACAAGTAGACTCTTTCGTTACACCGGGCTCCCTCCGTGGAGTAAAGTTTGCAGGCACGACCGGGAAAGATTGCCTGCTCGCAGCAGGCGGACTAACCGGACCGCGCAGCTTCCGCTCCGCCTGCTGGCAGTACTACGCTCCTAGCAGAAGGCGGACTAGTCGATAGGGGTAAGAAAGGCACGTTAGGCGTGCCTCCCTTCCCTCCGAACCGGACTGGCGGGTCTCCCGCATCCGGCTCTCCGGATGAGGAACACCTACTTGTGAGTAAAGCGCTACCCATATTCTTGGCCCCGCACTACTTCTGCGCATGTAGCGACTTATCACTTTCATACGAGGCTTATGATTTCAGTTCTCAGTCTGAAGCTTGAGGCGTTCCGCTTGAGTCTTCTGGCTTTCGAATCTCCAAGTCTCCGTTGATATTCGTCTCTTCCTTGAAATTCACCGATGGCCCCGGGGCTTGTCGTCTCTCGTTCGAGCGAGTACTCGACGCTATTATTTCACGGTCCTCAGAGTAGATCCTAACACAGCAATTAGCGCTATGCTTCTTTAGTCGGCTGTATTGGTTATACTGGTACGACTTGTGAGTATTTTGATGTCTCAAACTGGGCTGTAAGCTCCGCGGGACTCGTGTATCGTCGACACAAGTAGATTCCTTGCGAGCAATCGCCCGTATCTCTCACATCTTTCGATGTGATTTTAACTTATGCTTTGCGGGTGTATCGCTTGCCGAATTACCGCGCGCGCTCTGAGAGAAATGATTGGGCCGCTCCCTGTACCCGCGCGCATTCATGGCTCTTGCGTGGGACCTCCCCTAGCCTCTTGTGTAACTTCCCTTTACAAGCGCTATCTATCCCGATGCGGTTGGAGCAGAGGAAAAGAATCTCGCTGTTAGGATGTAGTAGCCTTAAAGAGGCTTAGCCGGGCTTCGAAGATCCGCGAAGGGAAGGCAAAATTTTTCGATCTAAGAACCAAGGAACCTCAGGCGGCGCTCTCAAGCTCGGAGCTCTTGAAAGGACACAATTGATCTTCTTACCTAAGCTCACGGCAACCCGTACCAAGCCCCTCTTCCCTGCCCTTGGCGCCGCAGCAATCCGCGCTTTACCAGTTCCGCGAGTCTCACCTTCACGGTCGGGCGCGGCGCCCCTGTAATCTTTTCCGCCCCGCCTGTGGTGATACGACCGATCCTCCGTACCTCGTCGAGAATCTTCAACGCGTCGGGATGAAGACCTTCCGCCTGCGGTTCGCGGGCAATTTTACCTGAGAGTCGATCTTTCTGTTTTTTAAGCGATCGTAGAAAGAACACGATCCACGGCTCAAAATCCGGCTGATCGAGCTTTAGGGTTCCCTGCGTCCTACGCAGCGCTAGGTAATACCCTTCCTTGTTCTCCTCAACGACACTCTCCAGCGAAGAATAAGGCGTATAGGAATATCCGGCCTGAAGTAATAAGAGAGTCGTCAACACGCGCGACAGTCTGCCGTTACCATCCTGAAAGGGATGAATCTCGAGAAAAACGACTACGAAGTGTCCGATGACAAGCAGCGGATGCCAGGCGCGATCCATTAGTGCTTCGCGAGTCCAGGCGATGAGCTCCTGCATTCTAAAAGGAGTTTCAAAAGGCGAAGCCGTCTCGAACACGACCCCAACACTCTTTCCTTCTGCATCGAACGCTTCGACATTATTGGGTAGCTTCTTGTATTCGCCCCGGTGCCGCTCATCCTTGATGGAATGACGAAGCAGCATCGTGTGAAGCTGCTTGATGTAGTTTTCCGTGAGCGGGATAGTTGCGTAGGAATCAAAGACCCCATCCATGACCTCTGCGTAGCCGGCAACCTCTTGCTCGTCGCGACTGATTAATTCTTTTTGTTCGAGCCGCCCAAGTAGCTCCTCTACTTGGGCGTCGCTTAACTGTGAGCCTTCGATACGAGTTGAGGATCCGATACTCTCGATCGTCGCCACCCGCTTCAGGACGGCTAGGCGCTCTGGTGCTAGAGTGCCAAGGGCTCGCCAGCTTCCCTTAAACTCATCGATCTCTGCGATAAGCCGTAGCATCTCTGGTGATATCTTAAGTGCGCCGAGTTTCATGGGATATCCATTTTTATATCCATTTAGCTCCATGTATATCCATATTTATCCATTAAGGCAACCAATTTTCTCCTTTCCCACTATATATATGGAGTGGTGAAGAGGGGGCGAGCGCGTAACGGCCCCCCTCTTCCGTTTTCGCCCTACAGTTCGCCTGTCTCACTAAAGGACAGGTAGCCATCATCGGTCACGATAACGTGGTCGAGCAGTTTTATCCCGATAAGCTCTGACACCTCCCTGATGCAGCGTGCGACGGTTCGATCCTCTTTGCTCGGTTCGGTACCTCCCGATGGATGGTTATGTCCGATGACGAGTGCGACTGCTCCCACCAGCAAAGCTGGATGAAAGAGCTCTCGAGGGTGTAGGGCGCTATGACATGCTCGCGTGAATTGTCGGGGATGATCCGACGGAAAATCTCTGCCACTGCTGCCTGCCCTGAGAGGGTGTCCGACATCGCGATTGAGCTTCGGTAGTTAACGGTGACTTCTCTTACGATTGTTGTTTCCAGGGTGCAGTGCTCTGACAGGGGTAAGCACAACGGGGCTGTCGTATCCTTCACACCAGAGGGTACGTTTCTCTCGGCCGAGGAGGCGGTTAATCATGTGAGCTGATTCGGTTTTGAAGCAGCGCGTGAAGGCGTGAACATCGTCGGAATTCACAACCACCAGGACGAGGTGGACATGGGTAGCCTCGACGATTATGTGGCATATCCTGACAGGATGAAGCGATTGCTCTCGAGCTAGGCAGCTCTTCACAATCGCCTTGCACAAGGGATTGGCGAGGAGCAAGAGCCCCTCTTCTAGACTGCATGTGCAGAACAATACGCTCCCATGAGGGTGATATTTCATCGCCTTCGCCATGAACGTCATGAACGTAATTATCGAAGAAGAGGGACGGAAGTTGTGTGCTGACTGGGGAAATAGTAGCCCCGGTACAAGGAAAAAAGGAAAAAAAGCACGAGAATGACGATGGGTCTACAGGAGGGTCCGGGGTCACTATTACCCACATCCATCCGTCATGCTTTCGTAAAGTTCTGACATTGAGGCGAGACGCTGCCATCCGCGCCAAAGTACGGTAGCTCCGGGGGGCGGATCATTCTTCCTATTGAGGTATCCTCTTAAGCAAGCAACGGCGACAATGGCTTGCCTGATGGTGAGAGTTGCTTCTCGTGGCAGTTTATCGCGAAAGCGTTTGAGTGAACGTAAGGATCCTATTTCGACCTGAGTAAGAACGACTTCTGCTGGAGCGTTCGGATCGGCGCGACTGATGTGTACCATCCAAAAAATACGCCATCCAATCACTGAAATCAGAGCGATATACTTCCTAAGCCGCTCAGCAGTCTGCAATCGGCAGTCTTCGACGGCACAGCCAGATTTAAGGATCTTGTGATACTCCTCAATGGACCACCGACGGCGATACCATCCGAGCCGCTCTACCGCCTGCTCCGCAGAAGTAACTGGGATATTGGTAAGCAGTGTCCATGTAAGCGGTTCGAATTCGGCTGGAGTCGCCGTTTCACATACGTGTATTACCCAACATGACACATGCAGTTTTTTCTTCGAACGCGTCATACGCTCTGGCGGGCGCAGTGTTACGGCTGCAATACGTAATTCAAGAGATGCTTTTCTCCGTTGTGTCGGAACGTCGATCTCAACTGTAGCGATTGCCCCTACGCTGCTAAGGTACTCTTGCAGCCTATTATACTCGGCATGGTGAACGTGACGATCGTAACACGCTCGAATAACATATTTTGCGTTCAATGCCTGAGCTTCCATTAGAAACTCGTATATATCACTCTCTCGATCCGCGACCGTCACCACCATGCTGTTCGCATGAGACACAGAAAGTTTCGCGGTCTCTTGCAGCGTCTCAATCCATCGGTGGCTCTCCTTCTCCTCAATTGGAATCTCAGGAAGCATTTCATCCGCTTTCCGATATCCTGCTCGCGCCCAGCACGTGTGGGAGAGCACTCCTAGGGGTAGACCATGGGGTGTTACTGCAAGACAGGAGTGTACGATTAGCCCCTGCGCGTTCGCCTTGCTGTCGCCAATGGGTCCAAGCCCTTGGGTCTTCTTGTGCCCGGTAAAGTTGAGAAATGTCGTGTCTTGAATGGCGAGCACTATCGGCTCATCGCGCATACGTGTAAGTGTCCGATCTCGATGCTCTGCGAAGAGCTTGGCAGCCGTAACTTTTTCATTGCCGAAGAATCGATAGGCAGCCTTGGTCGCCGCCGCATCCTCGCTTGCTTGATTGATCGGATACTCCGGCTGCCGTGAAAGGTCCTCAGCTATGTGCCACAGTCGCCGGTCCAGCCGCCCGTCACTCAGACCAACTCTCTCAAATTCCCACGTGGCCCAACCGGTATCGACTCCATTTAGTGATTCGCTCATTCCTCAGTGTATGCCACTGATCCTCGAACTTAGATACCCCTAGATTCAAAAGATGTGGGTAATAGTGAGCCCACACCCCCTCCCGGCTCTTCGAGCCGGAGGAACAGCCGCTACTGTTGATTGAATAAGAAGTGTTTAAAAAAGGGGGGAATTGACACCCCTCGCTCCGGAGGTTAGCTCATTTACGCCAAGCCTTCGTTAGCAATGTGTGCAGATTCCGTTTTGAAATAACGAAAGAATGCCTCTAGGTGGTCGGGGTCTATGATGACCAAATCAACGTGGAGGTGCGTCGCCTCTACAGTCCTTTGAGAAACGAGGCAAAACCCCTCCCTGCGGCGAAAGCGGATCTTGGGCTGCTCTTCTATTTTCACGACGGGAAGAAATTAACCCTACGCTATTTTCATCGTTTGCTGACGGTTTCTAACTGGTGCGCTCAAAGTTGTGATCTATTCTCATGGCGTCGAAAAGCATGTCGAAAAGTACTAGGAGGAATCAGGTATGATCAGTTGTGAGCTTCCAATTCCGAGTGACCGAGAAAGAGATTTAGCCAAGAGTCTAAGAGCACCTGTCACTGTTACCTTCGATAGATTAGCGGGACCCAACATCAAAAGTGTACTTGCGCAGCAGATGCGACACGCTGCTGAAGCTTTAAATTCCCCGGTTCTGCCGTTGAGCCTGAGAGAGCGTCTTCTGGGATACATCGAGGGCCCATGGGCTCCTCCTGCCAATCAGCTACCGACGAAGCAGCGTCCGGACCAGCACGGCAACGCAACAGATGGATTTCGCCAACCCGTCCTGAATAACCACGATCTTTGCCAGAGGCTGCAACTGAAGCAAAAGGCCTGCAGTAGTGAGAAGCGCTGGTCATTAACGGATTGGACCACCGTTTTTGAGTACGATGTTCCGGTTCGGACCCTTGCTCCAAAACTTAGCGGCCTACGCATCCTGCACATTTCCGATGTCCATTTCATGAGTGGATGCGATCGCTCGACTCGAGAGCTCGGCAAGATCGCGGAGGCACTGGAGCAGGGGAAAATCCGCGCCGATCTCGTCGTATTATCGGGGGACATAATAACGCGATCACCCGAGGATCTTGATAACAACGCACTACGACAGCTTTATCGCTTAAGCTGTGTTTGTGAGCCCTGCTTCATGGTCTACGGGAATCATGACTACCACGGGCATACACCAGCGCTCATCAGTCGACAGCTCGAGAGTGTTGGATTCACCGACATCAACAACGCATCGGCGCGTTTAGTGATTGACGGTGCCCCTATCAATATAATCGGAGTCGATGATGCGTATTTCGGAAGGCCCAAGCCTCCCACTCGGATAAATCCCGAAGAGCCCAATATAGTCTTGACCCACAATCTTGATGCAATCCGCTCTAATTTCCCGAGAGAAGTAGACTTGATCCTGTCCGGGCATACCCACTGGGGAGAAGTGAGGCTCTTCAACGGCTCCCAAGTGATGAAGTTATGGGGATATAATGACAACGTAAATGGGCATACCCGTCACTGGGATGTATTGAGCGATAGAACCTTATCTTATGTCGGTTCTGGATTGGCACGTTATTACGTGCGAAATAGGCTCTTCCGTCAGCCCCCCAGCATAGCAGTTCACTCGCTGTACTCTTCGCCGCTCTGATAGAGAGAACAGCTGCCTCAGGTATTGAAGTTCAGTGGCATCTCTTGCATGTCTCCTGCGCAAGTACGCTCATAGTGCCGTCCAGTTCAGGCGCCGCAATGGTTTGGTTTGAAGTTCATCCATGCTCACAGAACCCCCGATAGCTTACCTGAATCGCCTTAGCTAAAAGTGTCACGAAAGCAATCTACCTACACGCCTTTAAAAGGCCTATACCTTACAGCTGTCTCGCGTGGCATCGGGTCCCCGAAAGAGAGAGCAAGGGGAACTGCCGCTCCTGGCTTTATCCTTAGTCTCAATCAAGCTAGGCTCCGGTCCGCTTCATCGCCTCCGTAACCATGTCAGAAAACCACGAGGATCCTGCATTTCCCGGCGGTACGACGATAGAACCCGAGACAGGCTTAGAATCGCGCGACCGCACCACCGCTCTCGGGGCCGTCAGGTCGTCCAGGTGCGCACTCATGACATCTAGATACGAGGAGCAGATCTCTTCCATCTCAGGGACGGCGTGCGCGTATTCGGAGACACGCGTTGCCATTCGCCCCAGCAGATTCTCGTCGCGGATCATAGGGATCGCACGGCTCAGCAACGCAAGTATAGCTTCACCACGTACGCTTGGGTCTAGTCCATCGCAGTCCATCCAATTGAGAGCGCTTTGGATCGCACCTTTGCTCATCTCTTTAGCTACACGAGAGACCTGGAGGGCACGCGAGAGGAGGTCCGCCACGGCTGAGCATCGGGCATCGTATTGCTAGTTGCTATGTAGCCTCATAAAGGAATCCCTCTCGACTCGTAAGTAATCGAAGTGATTGGAGTCAAACATTACTTTGAGAGGAGAGGGATATGAAAACGACCAGTTACGAAGGTAAGCAG
>JBIIOE010000145.1:0-8257 GCA_044337105.1 Bdellovibrionota bacterium
ATAAAGTAAACCCTTGGGAGTGGCTCTCTGATGTGCTCGTTAGAGTTAACGTCCGTTCAGACGACACCGCCATCAGCCTCCTGCCGATGAATTGGAAAAAGAAACCTGTCTCTTAGCGGACGGACACCCCAGGATCCCACTACAGCTACAGCACATTCCGCAGGCGATTTAACCGCTATCGACGAGCACACCGTGTAACGTTGCGGCAACAGCATCAGCCTGGTCAGAAACTCTTTATCGACTATGCGGGACTCACGGTTTCTATTGTCGACCGGCAGAGCGGAGAAGTTCGAGAAGTACCGGTATTCGCAGCTGCTCTTGGCGCAAGCTACTACAAGTACGCCGAAGTGACGGAATCAGCGGAACTCTCGTGTTGGCTCGGATCTCACGTGCGAGCGTTTAACTTCTACGGTGGTGTACCGGAAACAGTAGTAATCGATAACCTGAAAACAGGGGTTACTACACCGTGTCGATACGACCCCGTCATCAACAGGTCCTATCAAGAGCTCGCTGAGCACTGCGGTGTGGCAGTCCTTGCCGCACGCAGCAGAAAGCCTCGTGATAAAGCAAAGGTTGAGAAAGCCGTCCAGGATATAGAGCGGTGGGTACTTGCTCCTCTTCGAGATCGTGTATTTCACTCGGTCGCTGAAGTCAATGCTGCTCTTTCGTTGAGGCGGGTTTGCGACGTGCTTTGCCGCATCTGCCCAATTTTCATTCTCCTTAACTGCCGTTTTTAGGATGAAACAAACGGAACCATCTTTGATTTTAATATTTTTTTATCTCGGGTAAGCAACGGGATCTTATATACCACACTTGTTGCAGCTATCAGCTCATCTGCAGGATCTGAATTAAAATCTAATTCGGTGCTTATCTGGCAGATATTTGCGTCAAGCGGGATTACGCTGATTTGTGAGAGGATCCGTGAAAATTCGATAGATTGCACCTGCACTTGGATTCGTCCGAGCTGACTTAATTTTGCAATCTCCCACAATACGATTGAAGAGATACACCATTTTTCTTGCGATAATATCCTCTTCTCACTGCGGGATACATCTCCAATTAGTGCGTCGACTAAAATATGGGTATCAAGATTCAGCATTCCACTTGATTCCCGTCGATAAAATATCCCCCTTCTTACTAATCTTTCCCTTTAAACAGCCGATCAATGAGGCTGATTCCTGTTCAATTGGAATAACTTTAGCCAGAACTTTCCCGTGCTTTGTCACGATTAGCCCCTCGCTATCCAAGGAGTCAAGAAGCGCCAGGCATTCCGCTTTAAATTTAGAGATCGAAATTTTTCTCATGCTTCTATTATATATTGACCGTTTTTATTGTCTAGTTAAAAGTTTTGGTCATTTTTATAAGTTTCACGGCTATTAGCGAGCTTAGCCTGCTAGCTTAACTTATTTTGATGTCTATGTGCCCACTAGCGCGCCCCATCTTCATATCCACTCTCTGTAATAACTTTAGGTTTCATCGGACGCTCGGTTGATCCGTCTTTCATAAAGCGAAAACGCCCAGAGGCCCCCTCGCGCCACTCCTCACTTCGCATCCCAGCGGGAAGGCATTCATTTAGCGGTAAGGCCCCTTTTTCGCGGCAGATGCGAGCCTCTTTTAGTAATGTTTTAAACCCATCATACGAGAACACAAAATGATCAGCGACTTCTTTGCCTGCCTTTGCCTGCCTTTGCCGCTATTCGCTCGCGTGCGCTGGCGAATAGTTGCTGATTTATATCGAATCTTAGCATAAATGCGCCACTAAAAGGGCGCCTTGAGCCTTTGTCGTAAGTTTGTAACATGCTCGACTGGAGCACGATCGCCCCATTATACCGAAGTGCTGCGAGCTGCTTAACAACGAAGGCCGCAGTTGATTCGCTTGTCATTAAAATCACAACTTCAGGTTTGTCGCGTAGTGTTGCCAATAGATCGGACCCGACCGGTTGAGAGTCAAGATCGTACTCCCGCAGTTTTTAATCAAATGGGAGCTTCATCGCAGTGATCGCATCGCTTATACCCTTGGCAAACTGTTGTCCGAAATAATCTGACGCCACCAGGGCTGCTCCTCTATTCCACCCACGCTCTTTAATAAGCTCTGCTATGTATTGACCCTCGTAGTTGAATAGTGACAGCCAAGATGCGGCGTTAGGGTGAGCGCTCTGGAATTCGTGTGACGATCGACCGGAGATAAGCATAGGTAGCTGTTTCGCTTTCGCCATCGGCGCTATAACTCGAGCGCCAGCTAAGCAAGAGGCAATGATTATATCGACCCTGCGCTGATTAGTCAGGCTGTGAATGGCGGAGCCGACGGGCACCTAACAAAATCAATAACAAAGCTTGGTCGTAATCCAAAAACTATCCACTCCTACCGTTTCGCGCGTTTCAGAGCGCATCTGGCGGAGTGCATTGGATGGGGTTCCCAGCGGATGCGATGATGATAGGTGACTGGAGGGTGTTTCGGTAGCCCTCAGCAAGTCGGGTGGCCGTCGAGTCCACCTAAGAGGGGGGAAGAGTTCTCCTACGACAACACCAACATGGACGTAGCCAACGCCACTGATCCCAGGAGGTCTTTCACAGGGTAGATACCTCCCCCCATTTGAGGTGGATGCTAAGGGCAGCCTTCATTCAACTGACTTGTTTTGTTGCGAAATGAGCCTCTACCAGTATCACCCGGTGGTACAGGTAGGAGGTGCTGTGCTGCTAAAATTGCTAGAAGTGCTAGGGGATCCCTCGGACTCACCTCGAATAGAGCGTCTCACCAGGCCCGGAGAGTGCTTTGTGACTGCCGCGACGGTATGGGTCAGACGGCAAAATCAAACGCCTCAGAGGAGCACGGTTTGCGAGAGCAATTCAGGGCAGTAATACTTTCGTATTCTCAAGTGAGGATCGTGGGCAGGGCTTATCTCGGCGCTTTTAGGAGTCTTGGGTCCCGAAGGGACTCTGATGACATACGCTGACTTCGAGCCAACATCGGAGGTTCCCTACTTCGACATCAATTGCAGTCCGACTCGACCTGATTATGGTGTATTCGCAGAGCTGCCGCGGACATATCAAGGAGCAGCACGTACGGTGCCTACGAGCCGCCTCTGAATCCCTCTCTGACTTGCCCAAGAAACTACCCACCGCTTTTTCCCGATTTTGTCGCCCATGCTCAGGCGATACACATGGGAGAAGGCAAAAGAGAAGCTCCAACATTACAGGAGACGAACACCTGAAGTCTCGGAGCTTTACCAGCTCGTCTACCACTCCAGAGAAGACCTCTCTGTCCAGTGGAAGATGCGATTCCAACACCACTATGGGTGCTTACGGGATGAGGTGTTGAAGGCTTTCGATGAGTACCTCAATTGCGGCATCCTCGCTCACGGCGCCGCTCGGGTGTATTGCGACGGCTGCAAGCACTCCCTCCTTATTGCGTTTTCCTGTAAACGCCGGGGGGTATGCCCCTCTTGCGGTGCAAAGAGAGCGGTGAAATTTGCCGAGCACATTCACAGTGAGGTTATCGAAGACATCCCTCATCGCCACACCGTTTTTACTATCCCGAAACGGCTACGAGGGTTCTTCAAGTACGATCGCAAACTTAACACCATCCTCTTTCGGGCTGCCTGGGGTGCGCTCTTGCAGGTGCTCGGCATTGACGAACGCGAACTCGCCGCCACGACAAAGAGAGCGAGCTGTTCGTTGCGCGCTACATCGAGCGAGCCCCTCTCTCGCTTGAGAAGCTCTCAATACAAGACGACGTAGTTACCTATACCACCAAAGACGGTGCTGCTCATGAGTTTGACGCTCTCGAGTTCCTTGCTCATCCCTCGTGCCATATTCCGAAGAGCTATGAGTCTATAACCAGATACTATGGAAGGTACTCCTGTAGGCGACGGGGTGAACGCGCTAAAATCGCTCCTTCTGCCGAGGAGCAAGAGAGCGACTATCGTCGTGAGTTTGGCGAGCTCGCCGAAGTCAGTCGAGTCGGGTTCCGTCAGAGTAGTTGGGCCGCGTGCATAAAGCGCATATATGAGATCGACCCGCTTGAGTACCCCAAGTGCAAATCGCCAATGCGCATCATCGCCTTCATTCAAGACGCGCACTCAATCAAGGACATCATGAAGGCTCAAGGAATACCTGACTTTCAGGCGCCTCCGCCTATTCCAAGATTCATCGACGCTGCAGAGGCTATCGATGAACTTCCTTCTTACGACTCATTCGAGCCGTCGCCTGATGACTTTTAGACCCGCTTTCTCGGTGACGGGATGGCAGGGGTGCATGTAAAGCACGGTTTTTGACAACTTAGCGCACCCTTCCAAACTCTGCTTGACCCCTTGAAACCCTGACGCGGAGCTGCCGACTAACAATGCCGCCCCTCGCATACTCGCTTGCCGGAGGTTTCTCGTGATCGTGATTAGAGTAGCTACCGCGGATCAACTGCCTGAAAAAAGGGAATTGATTTTACTCTCCATTCGCTCAATCCAGCCTACTTTGTAGAGACAATCCCGCATTTTGTTGATGGACAGCGACGTTACAAGGCATTCTTAGAGGCGACCAGTAATGATCCAAAACGCAGCGTCTTATATGGGAAGCGCTTTACTCACAAGTACGTGTTCCTTTTTCTCGCTACGGGTAGGTTTTGCCCTGCTTCCCCAGGGGGCTCATGTTCTTGGTAGCGCCATCGTCTCATCCGATCGTATTGCGCTGAAATACGTCCATCGCTGCGGATCTAGCTCACGACTATCAAAGCCTATCAGGACCAGCGTTGAATTTGGTCCCAACTCGCCTGCCAATTTAGCCAAAGAGTCATCGCTGCAATCGGCGATGTAGGTAGGGGCGCTCTCATACGATAGCCAGTACCTGTAGGAGGTGTCGGAATTAGGAAATCGTGCAACTGAGTTCGGTAGATAGAACAAAAGCCCCTGAAGTCCGTCTATGCTCCAGCTGCATACTCGTTTACCTTGATCGTAGCCATAGTGCTGTATTCCATAAAGCACGCACTCTGAATCCGCTTTGCAGGCGCGATTTTTGAGATTGTTTGCTGCTTGAATAGCTGCCGAGTAGGGGAGCGATAACTCCGGAGATACGAGCTTCACTCCCGCCGCAACATGACACACCAAGATGATGACGAGTATCGATCGGAGTGCAGAGTGCGCTGTTTTTTTGACCAACAACGCGAGGCACACGAGAAGCGGTATGAAGACCGAGGAGTCGTGCCAGACCCCAGCTCTGTAAATCAATATCCCGAACAAGTAGAGAGAGAGAGCTGACAGGGCAGCAAAGACACATGACGCAGGCATGCGCGTCTCTTTCAATTTCACAAATATCAGAGCTGCAAGAAGGCAGGCTGGTAGTACCGCAAGCTCCGAAGATAGATCTCCCACAGGTAGTGGGAGAAGGGGAAAAATGATGGCCGAGGCTGAATCCGATCTGCCAAAGAAACCTACCACTTGATTTGGAGAGTGTGCCGTAGGAAGCGAAAATAACGCCGATGCACACAAAAGAAGAGCGACACCTCCGAGACGTACGAAGCCATATCTCTTTATAAGCTCATTTCTACAGGGAGAGAGTAGTAGCAGGGTACAGAGTAAGCAAGCCAGGTACAGCAAGCCATGCACATGCAGCTGAGGCAGAAACCCCGCCAAGAGCAGGCTCCTAAGCCACATTTTGTTCTCGAGTGCCCAAGCAACCAGGGTGAAAAGAAGAGCGAGAATGGCATATACTCGCCAGAGTTCTCCAAATGAGAAGAGAAAGTGGAGGCCGAAGGGAAGAAGGATGGCTTCGACGAGCCCGAGTCGAGTGAAGGCACAAATAACGATCGCGACAAGAGCTGAAAGGAAAGGAAGCAGATGCCTCGCGAACTCATAGTCGACGACATGAAGTAGTAGCCAAGAAAGAAGGTAGCTTCCAAAGGGATAAACGACTTTCCCAGTCTGAGAAAGAAGGTCGGAGAAACTTAGGGCTGGGCTTCCAACCAACAAGAGATGCGCTTCATCTCTCCATACTGCGTGATTCCAAACAACAATTTGTTGGTAAACAAAGGCGGAAATCAGACCCAGGCACAATAAACACCTAGTTGCCCACGGTTTTTCTCTGAGGTAATCAAGCAGCCAAGTCATGAGTAGCAGTAGATGGTAGCCAAGAATGTGTTATTACATTCAGCTACTTTAGAGGCCCGCAGTAAGCCCACAGTAATAGTATTGTGCTGTGCGCGAGTAAATATAGTAAGAGACATGTATGTTAGACGCTCAAGAAAATACTCCTGGTTTTTACTTCGATTACCTTCTTCGCTCAGATAAATTCCCACAGTCAGTTTACCATAAGCCGAAGATAAGAATTACAGAGGAGTTGATTCAGTCCTGTCCTGCTGGTGCTACGGTACTAGATGCTGGCTGCGGAAGCGGATACATTACGGCACCATTTCTGAATCGGTATAATATCGTTGGAATCGACCATCAAGACGAGGCAATCGAATATTGTAAACGTCACTATCCCCAAGGCAATTATTTCAAGGCTGAGTTGACGGGAAACAGTCTGCCTGTAGAGCCGCATTCAGTTGATGTCATCCTGTTCCATGATGCTATCGAGCACTTCAAGGAGCCTTTGAAAGCTCTTGAGCTTTTATCCACCGTATTGAAACCTGGCGGCAAAATTGTCGTATCCACGATCAATTACAGTAATCCACTATGGTTCCTCCTTGAAAACACGTGGCACCGACTAGTAGCCGGAAATTGTCGCACCTACAGCAAGGATGTCCATCCGACAAGATATACAGCGTCTCTTTTACGAGAGCACTGCCAGACGCACTTTGATGAGATGGAATTGCGAATAGAAATGATCTGGATGGAGCTGTTCTTCATCGGAACCAACAAAAGGCGGACTAGCTGACGGTCGATGGTGCCTGAGAGAGAAAGTCATTCTAGCTCGATTTGCATTCATGCGGAGCGTGATGTTGCCTATTCACTCAGCGGCCTCGATATTTTCCAGTGTAGGACGTGTGGGCTCTTAAGAAGAGAAGTGACTGAGGCTGATTTGGCGCCTCAAGAGCTCTATTCCGACTACTACCTTAAAAACCAGTTGGTGACTCGATTTCGTTTTGGTATCGAAAATTTCATAAATGCATTTCGATTGTTTCGAGCCTTCAAGGTATGGACAATCGACCCGAGCGCGAAATCGATTCTGGATATCGGCTGCGGTCGAGGATTGACTCTTTACTATCTGAAGAAGTACTTCGGATATAAACGAACGGTAGGCACGCAACCGTCATTAGACGCGTACCTGTTTGCCAGAGATACGTTGAAATTAGAGGTCTTTCGAGACGATCTCATCGAACTGAATTTCGACAAAGAGTCGTTCGCGGTAATCAGCATCGTTCACGTCCTCGAACACCTTCCGTATCCAGAGCGCTACCTTTTAGAGTGCAAGAGGCTCCTGAAGAAAGATGGTGCGCTCATAATTGAGGTCCCCAACCACGACTCTTGGAGTCGTACCTTGGCAGGGCAGTATTGGCTGGGATACGACCTGAAGAATCACATTTCATTTTTCGATCAACGCAGCCTCACAACGCTTCTGACGCAGGCCGGTTTCAAGATTAATCTCAGAAGGACGTTCTCTTTGGAGTATTCAACGTTCATCTCCACACAAGGAATTGTCTCCAGGCTGAGAGGGACTGACAACGAGCTGTTCAATTGGCTTCAGGGATTGAGAGACCGGCCGCACGTAGTAGAGTTCATACTTTTTGTCCTGATAGCTCCCTTGGCTTTTCTCGTGAACATGCTGCTGTATTTCTCGTCGAGAGGAGAAGTCTTGCTTGTTCGCGCCGTGCATCACGATTAGTGAGCGGCTCGCTACCATGCACGCCGAGTCCATGGTGTGTGTCGGGGATTCAAATTCTTCGATAGTCCGCAGCAGGGAGGGGTTTTGCCTTGCTTCCCTATAGGCTGTGCACCAAACTCGAGTATCTGATTGCCTTGTTTTGTTCTACCTCAAACAATCGTGTCCGTCCTCTAGCCGACAGGTTTCTTCTTCCAATTCATCGGCAGCAGGCCAACTGTCAATTCCCCCCTTTCTTAGACACTCATTATTCAAGGGTCATCGCGGAATCGAGTGGGTAGGACTCGGTATTATCGCGACGTGAACGTGCTCGTGCACGTGAACGTGAACGTACCCGGAGGAGGAGTCACACTGGCTGAAGGCATAGCTTGGAAAGCATGGCTCCAATCCTTGTCAGCAAAAGCTTCCCGGCTTGATACTCTTCCGGGGAAACATGGCTGAGAGCGTT
>JBIIOE010000038.1:0-27834 GCA_044337105.1 Bdellovibrionota bacterium
ACTAGAAAGTCCGCGGTCCGTTCCGCTCCGCTTGCCAGCATCACCAAGCTCCCATCAGAAGGCGGACCACCCTGGACCGCGGAGCTTCCGCTCCGCCTGCTAGCATCACCAAGCTGCAAGCGGTAGGCGGACTAGAAAGTCCGCGGTCCGTTCCGCTCCGCCTGCTAGCATCCCCACGCTGCTATCAGAATGCGGACTAGAAAGTCCCGGTACCACTTCCGCTGCGCCAGCAATCCGCACCCCGATCGCCTGAGTGATGGGCAACCGTCCCATCCACGCTTGTGCCCCCTCTGGATGCTATTCATACCTTGGGCCCTCCCGTATCCGAATGTGACACCGACCGGCGCGGAAAATGCCGAGTCTGCACGATGCAAGTTGCTATAGTTAAGAGTGTGAGTGCGTGAGAGCAGGGGAATACAAGCCAGCCGTGTCGGTCTCCGCGCGCAGCACGATCCACATCAATAGATCTTAGCCAACCCTCGACCAAGCACCCGCTTGAAGCTCAAGTTCACCAGAATGACCGCGATTGCGATGTACGCGACGCTCAACCCCGCTGCAAAAATTAAATTCCCCCAGTTCGGCGATGCTCCTGCGATAATCCCACGCATCTCCTCGAACACATAACTTGTAGGCACAACTGTGGAGATAACCTGTGCAAACGGTGGAATACTACTGAGCGGAAAAAAACTAACCGAGAACGGAGCCAGCACCCACACCAATGTCCACGCAAGCGACTGAGCTTTCGTAGTAAGCCGCATGATGATCGCCTGTATCATGAGACCGATCCACCAGCCATTGAGCACCAACACCAAGAACAGCGGTACCAAGTACCAGGTCAACCCAGAAATAAGCGCGAAGTCATACAGCAGCCATGCAACCATACAGCCGAATGCCACTGCGGTAGCCGCCTTAATGAAGCTAAAGATAAGCAGCGAAACTATCCATTCACTGAACTTCAACGGCGAAGCGAAGAGATTGATGAGATTCTTGTTCCACAATTCATCAAGCAGCCCCATGCCGATATCCATCTGCGAGCGATACACCGCTGCCCACATAATCACACCGGAGATGATCACGAAGAAAACACTCCGCTCTCCCGAGGCAATCTGATCCTGCACGTACCCAGCGGTGATTCCCCATAGGATCAGATCGATTAAGATCCAATAGAACGAATCACTGAGTCGATCGAAGTTCCTAATCGTACCGTACCACTGGCGCACCAGAACGGCTCGCACGCGAGACCACTTGAAGCCATTAGGATTACTAGACACGAGCCACCTCCGGCGAACCCGCCTGACTCATGAAATAATCCTCGAGGGTGGCGCGAGTGATGGTGAGTCCGTGCAGAGGAATCCCCTTGTCCCCGAGAAGCGCCAGAAGTTCAACAACACGCTCCTCGTTCATGCCTACCGACGAGTATCCGTCCTCTCTCGTGACCTCGAGCGACAGGGTAGCGCACACCTGATTGAACGCGGAAACCTGATTCTCTTCGACCAATAAAGACACGTTGCAGCGATCGAGCGTTCGCGCGAGGTTTTTCGGTGTGTCGTTTGCGATCACCTTTCCGCGATTGATGAACACCACGCGATCGCACACAGTCTCGATCTCTCCCATGTTGTGGCTCGTGAAGAGTACCGACATCCCCATCTCTGCTCGTTGTTGCAAAATGAATTCACGGATGACGTGAGCGCTTTCCGGATCAAGGCTCGCAGTCGGTTCATCCAGCAGAACGACCTCCGGTTGATTGATGAAGGCCTTCGCCAAATTCAAACGAGTCAACTCTCCAGCAGAGAGCGCCACGACCTCCTTGCGTAGAAGGGATTTAAGACGAAACGCCTCTATGACCTGTTCGACACGAGCTGCTCGGTTTGGAAGCGTATACAAGCGACTCATGAACGCCAAGGTATCCCCGACCCGTAGGTTCCAGGGGAGGTTGGTGTAGGTTGACGAGAAATTGATCCGTTCGAGGATCTCGCTGCGATGAGCTAGAAGCTCCTTCCCGAAGAACTCGACATACCCACTGGTCGGGGTCAGGATTCCCAGCAGCATCTGAAAGGTCGTGGTTTTGCCCGCACCGTTTGGTCCGAGAAGCCCCAGGATCTCTCCCGGCTGGAGCTCGAGCGACACGTCGTCTACGGCGGTGAGCTCCTTGAACCGCTTCGTAAGGTGTCGCGCAGAGACAACGGGAGATTTTTCGGCCACCAAAATAATACCTCCTACCCAGCTAAACCACTGCTGGGAATAGGGATAAACCTAGATCATGTTGCGGTGCTCTTCAACAGCTCGTTTCGAAAGCCAGACGGAGGAGAAATCAGAGTTACGCGTCAAGAGGACAGTTCTGCCACTCCGGGTACTCGAGCGAGTGCTGATACACTTTATTGACCCGTGCCAGCGTCACAGCCGACTCTCGTGCCTCAGGCGACATCGAGGAGAACACAACGGTCCCACGCGGCAGGTGTCCGTGATCGTGAATTAGTTCGAGAGCGATCTCCTTCAATGCATCGGGGAGCCTTTGTTGGCAAGCCTCGGCGATGCCGCCGCCGAGAACGATCCGCTCTGGAGCTATCTCATCGCGGCTCATCTTTTTATATACCGCGCCTAAAGCCTCACCGACGTCCTTGAAGTAGCTCTTCCAGTGCTCTACCCAGGCGAGGTAATTAAGGACTTGCTCGGGCTTCGCATATGTCAACCACTCATCGCTCTTCCCCGTGCACGGTGCTGCCCGGAACGCTTCTACGAGATCCGGTATCAGGATATGCGAGTTAATCGCTTTGATGAGCGCACTCGAAGAATCTATAGCCCAACGCTGGCGTGACCTGACCGATTTGTCTCCAAGGTCAAAGAGATCCTTGAAGAGATCTCCCTTGTAGTCCGCAGGCATCTGCTTCTTGATCTTTTCCGCAAGCGCCTTGAGCACTGGAGCGAAATGGTCTGGGATCAACTTTCTGACGAAATTTATCGCAAACCACGGTCCCGCCAGGGTGTTCTCGACGTACGTATGTCCGTGCTCGAGATCCTTCCAGTTGCCGTGCTCATCGAGCAGGTTTTGGACCTGAGTTCCGTCGACGACCGTAAACTTCTTCTTCTTATTTTCGAAGCTCACGATTACGGAGTGCCCGAGCTCGGAGAATTTCGGGAACGCTCTTCCCTTGACGAGTGCCATACTGCCGACACCGGTTCCGATGATTACGAACAGGCCGTTGTCGACATTCTGCAAATCACCCCCATGGTACTCACCGAGAGCGCCAGCAGTAGCGTCGTTGAGCACTACAGTGGATGCGTGTGGGATGGTCGACCAGTTGCGGCTGGAGAGATCGCCGTTAATCGCATTGAGCAGTGCGATCGCCAGAGCTTCACCCTTAAGATTAATTCCGGTGTTAGTTGTCGTGACCGAGGCGTTGTAACCTTCTCCCTCGACGATACCAGCTACCGAGAGATCGAAGGCGCAGATGTTGTGAAATGGAGGAGGGGGGCCATCCTCGGGGAATTGTTTCGCCACGAATTCCGAAAATCGCTTTGCGATCTCGGCTAGCACGATATCCTTGGCATCTTCGAACTCAATGCCCTCTTTGGCCAAAAGCGGCGTCAGGTCGGCTCTCAGGTCCTTCCAGGTAATGCTTTCCGTAATCGGCTTAGTGTTGTGAGGAACCGAAAGCGTGAAGCGTACGTTTGTACCACCCACGATCGCCGTGATTCCAAAGGGAATCTCGTGCGTGAGTTTAACGGGCGCCACAGCGACTTGGGAGTCGGGCTTAGATTCTTGTGACGGATACGGATCGGCTGTTCCAGCCGCGGCGTTCTTGCGATTTCGACTAGGGGCGCTTGCGCCTCCTAAATCTAGGAATGCCGGGTCTACTCCGCCAGCCCTAGCTCCTCCATCCACTCCGTGATCCCTATCCACGTCGCCATCAAAGTTGGCAGCAGGGTTCGCGTGCATATATACCTCAAAAAGTGTCTATCAAGCACCCAACAGCAGTTAAGCAAAAGATGTAGACGACATCGAAAGAATACAGCCTCCACGGAATTAAACAACCAAAAGTGAAGACTCTAACCGAGAAAAAACCAAGGAAACCTGCGGGTTTTTGCTATTTGGAACAAAAACAAACCGTTATAGCGAATGCTGCAAGCGATGCGTTAGACATCGGGAGCATGGGTGGGGAGCGTAGGGGCACCTGAGTGCCCAGCATAACGGTGAGACGTCACCACAAGCGTTATGTTCAAGGTTTAAACGGGCGCCAGGAAACGATAGTGCTACCTGGGGGCGGGAAGAGAGCTCAAAAACCCGCCAAATCGCAGAGATATCGGGTAGGCGGGGAGATCGCGTCCCTAAAGACTCGACCTGTGTGCAATGTGGCTAAGCCAGCCGGGGCAAGACGCTGCGTTGGTTACGCCCAACACCACCCTCGGGATACAGCTCTTCGAGCTTCTTCAAGATACGCCGCTGAGCCGCTTGAACGTCTGAAATACGCATCGGGGGTAGGGAAGAGAAGTCGTCTTCGACCATCCGCTGCTTTGACTCCGACATATTCTCGAGCAACTTCTCCTTCACGCGTTCGGGAGCCGCCTTGAGCGAGATGACGATATCGCGGTGAGGGATCTCCTTGAGCAGATCCTGTACGGCGTGGTCGTTTAGTTGCGCGATACGCTCGAAATTGAATAGAGAGTCCTCGAGCTTGGCCGCGATCGACGGGCTTTTAGCCTGGATCGACGACATTATCCGCTCCTGATCCTTAGCAGGCATACGGCTCAAGATCAGGGCCGCAATCTTAGAACCATCGATGGTCTCGTCCTTAGACATACCTCTTAGGATGAGCGCCAAGGCAAAAGGTTCCAAAAAAAGGCTCATCGCGTTTTAGAGTGGGTGATAGCGAGCTTGGAGACAGCGTAAGCCCTTGTTTTGACCTATAGATCGCGCCTTTCCACGTGAACGTGCTCGTGCACGTTTACGAGCACGAGCACGTTCACGTGGTTATTTCAAAAGTGAGACTATGGGGTAGGTTTTGCCGCGCTTCCCTAAGGGTAGGCTTGCCTTGCTTCCTCAGATAGATCGAACACCTCCCCATTCGTGAGAGAAGCCAGCTGTTCTACCGTCCCGTCCGAATCCTTTCGTACTATCAAAACTCGTCCCGGGCCAACCGCGGTAATCATCCCATGACCACTCCACACAGCAGCCATCGAGTCGTCGATCCCCACACCCCATCGAATATCGGGTGTGCTCTCCACCGCACGTAGCAATCGCTCGAGGCGCCTAGGGCGCAAAAGGTGTTGTTCGAGCAGCACATCGCTGGGCACGACCCCGAGCCCTTCACCGAGAAAGAAGGGGTGCGGCTCCGCCACTCCCTCCTCGTTATACTGAACGAGGGAGATCTCAGTGAAATGTCGCTCAGATTGCTCAGTGGGCGGAGTACCGAATCCACCAATCATGGTGCGCGAACCGATAGCGGTGCCCGCGCTCGTCCCACCTAGGACAACAGCATCCCGCGCGCACAGATCACGCAAAAGCGCATCGGCGCCCGTAATCTTGAGCGCCTCTATTAAGTTCACCTGGTCACCACCGAGTACGAAGATCCCAGTGGCAGAGCGCAAAAGATCGAGCGCAAGCTCGAAGTTCCCATCGAGTTGCTCCAGGTCCGGGATCTTTTGAACATTGATCTCGTACGTCTCGCCAGTTTTCCCACTCCCGAGGGCTAGCTTGTGTATCGCGTGCTCGAACGCATTAGTGAATCGCTCGTAGTGAATAGCCGAAATAGTACTCCCCCAGCCTATCACCACCACCCGAGCCGTCGAGCCTCCCGCATAGCTCCAGAAGCGCTGAAGGGCCTCGTCGTTCGGAGTCCCACCACCGAAAAAGAGACGGGGCTGGAGAGGTCGCTCAAAAGCGGGGGAGGGGGCATCGTTGATAAACGCCTGCGGAGCGCTTGGGGTCGAGAACTGGAGGAGCGAAAGAGCGAGAGAGTATCTCTCGTCCGAAGAATTCCGGCGCTGTTCCGCCAAACCCATAATCAATCCCTCCGTGACTGCTAAGCGGGGTATCTACGTGTACCGACGCGAGGGGAAGCTCGTCTAAGGGGGTTATAGCGCCTGCTTAAGACCCAAGCTCCCAAGATATCGAGACCGCCAACTCCACCGCCGTAACGCGCCATCCTCGAATTCGCAGGCGCAGTGTAAAGGAGGTAAGAGGTAGAACAAAGAGAAAAATTCCCCCGTTGAGCCCCCTAAGGAAGCGAGGCAAAACCTACCCGTCGCGAGAAAGTGGAGGTTGGGTTGATATTCGATTTTCGTGATGTGGAAAACCGCAGGTGTATCCTCTGCGATACACTGAGGATTTTTCCATATCGCCAAAATCGGAGAGCAACCCAAGATCCGCTTTCGCAGTAGGGAGGGGGGGCTTGCTTCCCTAACCCCCTCACCAGCCTCAGGAACCCCTCACGGACCCGGCCCCGACCACTTGCAATTTTCAGCAATTTAGGGCAGATAAAACCTTCCCATTCGATATGCCCACGTAGCTCAGCTGGTTAGAGCGCAGAACTCATAATTCTGAGGTCCCTTGTTCGATTCAAGGCGTGGGCAGTTTCTTTGGCTATTCCAACTTGGCTCCGCCAAGATTGGAATGACGCCCAGGGGGCTCGGCTAAAATCCTCCTTAACTCCTACACCGTACACGCCCCCTGGACCCCTTTGGCAGATGTCGGCCTTTGCTGGTGCTGGGCTGTTTCAACTTGGCTTTCGCCAAGTTGAAAGGTGCCCAGCGGGCTCGGTCATTTGCTCTCGTAATTCCCGCATCACGAACGCCTCTGGACCGCTTTCAGAATATGATTCGCGAAGCTGTTTGCTTTGGCTATTCCAACTTGGCTTTCGCCCAGTTGAAAGGCGCCCACCGCGGACCTGGGTGTTGTTGTTAACTCTCGCGCTCTGCGGGTGTCCTGGGGCACTTTGGTGATATTGGCTTTGCTGATGTTGGGTTGTTCCAACTTTAACCGTCCACTCCGCAGCGTCCTAGCTAGGGAGTGATGAGCCGCCTACCTTTGAGCCTTTACAACGAAGAAGGCTCCAAGATGAGAACAACCCGGCACACAGAAGAGGAGAGAAAGGCGGTAGTCGAGCGCGTTCGCATAAGCGGAAGAGCGATAGCTGAAATTGCTGCGGAGGAAGGAGTTTCACGACAGACGATCCAGAGCTGGATGCGAGCAGCCCCTAATCATAGAGCCAGTTTCATCGAGCTCCCCGCTCCCAGAGCAACGGTGGTGGAGCTTCGCTTTCCGGACGGTGTGACTCAGAGGATGTCCTGCGTGCTCGTCGAGAGCGGTCGCTTCCCGTTGTCGAGGAGTTCTTTGATTGGCTTGGCGTGGAGCTTACCGATCTTACGATTCTGCCATCATCGCCGTTCTCGAAGGCGGCTTCGTACGCGATTCAACGTAGGGATTCGCTCTCTGTGTATCTTTCTGACTCTGCTGTGCCGATAGACACCAATCACCTTGAGCGGGCACTTAGAGCGATTCCGATGGGACGTAAGAACTGGCTATTTTGTTGGACTGAGGTTGGCGCCGAGTATGTCGGCAAGATTCAGTCGCTCCTTGTGACGTGTCGACTGCACGGGATCAATCCGTATACCTACTTTGTTGATGTGCTCCAGAGAGTCTCCACCACTGAAGCTGCTGATGTCGCTGACTTGACACCAGTTCGATGGAAGGAACTCTTCGCTCGGCAACCCCTGAAGTCCGATCTTGAGATGCAATAGCGTCGCTCAGTGGACGGTTACGATAAGTCTCCCTTTTTGAGGGGGTTGGACTCAAATCGATCCCTGGTCAAAATTGCCAATTTGCCAGTTGTTTTTGGTGGTTAATGCCGATTCTGAAAACTTAACCGGATATTGATGTTTTAGTGTTTAGAATGGTTTTTTGATATCGGACATATTTCTATGTTAATCTGCGAGCAAACTTGTGGACAGCCCTTAGAAGCTAAGGCAGCAAGTGCCGTTGTTACAGGAGTCATATGATTACATCCTTATCTCAAGGCCATCAGAACCACCACGATTTTTCAACACTATCCGCGCCGGATGATGGTGCCAATTGCCTATCCGGTGGCTCCGAAACGTCACTAGGCGTCGGCCCGAATCGGTTTACGCTAACGAATAGTCAAAAATGCGCTCTCGGTGATGCGCTATATGTCCATGGAGGTTCTTGGTTAGGCGAATCGTTATTGAAGCTTAAAACGGATTCAACTAGCAACGAGCAACAACAGCAACGATCGGCATTAGTGAGTGGTGCATATGACTTGGTGCTGGGTGTAATTCTGAGCGCTTGCATAAAATCTGCTGAAGGCGACCGACGTCCTAATCCAAACCCAGATGAGATTTGTAGCCAGAACTCTCTAGCTGAGGATAAAACCCGCCAATTATTCCTGTTTTTGGGGGGAATTGGGGAAACATTCCTGTCCGCGCAAAGAGCAAATTGGGGGAAGGAGGCTTTTGAGACAACTCTTTTAGACCTTCTACTTTCTAAACCAATCGTTGGCTCGGGGCAGTCTGCTGAGGGTGAAAAAATCTCGTCAGACAATCATATCGAGAGTCGCATGCTTAACGCGCTATTTTCGAAGCATGGCGTGGAGGGAGTTTGATGACTTTTCGCAATTGTCTTCCTCCACTTGTTCTCCACCTTTAACCAGCTCGAGAATCTTCGACCTTGGCGCTGATGTGTGCCTTGCTATCCTCATCGCCTAGCCTCCAAGGGATTGCTGAGGCTTCACACCGCAGCCCATCCTGCCACGGTTGCTACAGCGTCGCTGGGTGGACGGTTGCTTTCAACTTGGGTTAAGCGCCCACCGGGTTCGAGCGGCGTTGTTGTTAACTCTCGTGCTCTGCTCGCCCCTTGAGCCCTTGGCTGACATCGGCCTTGCTGCTTGTCGGTCCATCTGTCGTTCAGCGACGCCGTTGCTCAAATCACACACAGCATCCTGATCTGTGAGGGAGTCGCTCGCCGATCAATGCAGCAGAGATACTTGATTGCGTAGTGCTAGGGGTCCGAAGTCCTACCCGTGTCAGCCATTGATACACGTGATTGATACTCCTCACATCGCCGAGTAGGGTGCGCGGACATCGAGCTCAACAGTTAACGACGACACTTAAAAACGTTTGAGCGAATTATCAGGAATTGGATCTATGAAGTCTTCAGAGAAGCAACCCTGGACCCGCGCTCGCAGCAGGAAGAGGCTTTGCCTTGCGGCGCTCCACATCTGTGTACTCACTTTGACGATGCTGCTCAGTAGCGGTTGTGCCACTATCGTCAGTAAGAGTCGTTATCCGGTTTCAATTATAACCGAGCCGCCAGCAGCGACGAAGGAAAGCACTTGTGCAAGACCTCTGATCCTTTGCGCACAACTTGAGGAGTTTTGATGAACGATAAGAAATTCAGCATCCCGATTCGAATCTTAATTACAGCCGTAACCGCACTCTGTTGCAGTGTGATTGCAAGTGGATGCGGGGGCGGAGGATCGGATTCCGGACCATGCTCGACGATAGGGAAAGCTGGTAAGATAGCAGGTGGTGAGTCCTGCTCGGATGGTCAGTCTAGTGTTGCGCTGGTTCTAGCTTCAACGGACACCTCTTTAGCAGAGTGTACCGGGGCATATATCTCAACGACCGCAGTATTAACGGCAGCCCATTGCTTCGTGTTCAGGCCGCAAGAGGTCTCTGTAGTATCAAACGGCTTTCTCCGCAGCGGGGTGTCAATCGCCATCCACCCACTCTACGACGGTGCAGTCGGTTCTCCTTTCGATATGGCGATCCTAAGAGTAGATAAGCCGATAACCTCAGCACCTTTGCCGCTACTTTTATCGAGCTCGCCATCCGTTGGTGAGGAGGTTGTTGCATACGGATATGGCACTGACCAGAATGGGCGTGAATCGATCTCACGGATTCAATCCGGCGAGGCACCGCTAAAAGCTACCTACTCTGAGTACGCCGGCTATCGTAATGGAGTCGTTACGATACGATCGACCGGAGATGGCAGCCCTTGTACAGGCGACTCCGGAGGGCCCGTTGTTGCGCGCAGTGCAAATGGTAGCTACGGAATCATCGGCATTACAGTGGCTGGAGCCAACGGCTGCTCCGCAGAAGCCGGCCGCCCGGTAAACCTCGCAAGCACACAGAGCCAGGGTGCGATCTCATTCATCTCTGAGAGGGTGCCTGATGTCGCTACGAACTAACAGTTTGGGGTGATGCTCTCCTGCTGCGAAGTTCTATCTTTAGCCTTTTAAAGAACCGAATTGCGCGTAGAGGTGGTTCTTGTGGTAAAAGCACGCCATGACGATCACCAGACGATGCTGCGCTCTTCTCGCTTTACTATCTATCTCTCTCTGTATCGTGCCCTGCCCAGAGGTAGCCGCGGCCCCTGGTGATTCAACAAAGGTTCCGGCAGGGATCATAATCTCCCTAACTGGTGAACTCAGTTCCTTCGGCGTTGCGCTGCGCCAAGGGATAGAGATGGCAGAAGGAGAGGGGGCGGTCAGCGATCTTGCGTTCTCATATGAGGACGATGGTTCGGGAAATAGGGCAATGACGGTCGGGGCGTTGCAGAGCCTCATTAAGCGTAAGCAGATTCGGTTCGTTGTCGTCTCTGGAATTACTAACCTCGTACCGATCGACCAAATCATAAGACAAGACGGCATACTCGCCCTTTCCGCTTTGGATAGTAACGCGACGATCGAAACGCTCAGCCCGACATCGTTCGGGTTCGGCTGGTCAAACGAACTCACAGGCGAGGAGATGGGCAGGTTCGCCCGCAAAGATCTCAAACTACGCACGGCCGCCGTTGTAGTCGGACACGACGAATGGTCGGAGATTATGGGAGCTGGATTCACGAAAGCCTTCAAGGCTGACGGTGGCGAGATAATCAGCGAGCAGTCGGTAGATCTGACCGACACCGATTTCAGAGCACTCGCTACCAAGATCGCGCGCGCACGACCTGATGCCGTATATTTTCCTTTGTATGGGCCTGCTTTGCTGCCCTTCGTCAAACAGATGAAACAGAGCGGTTACACCGGAGCGATGTTGAGCGCGGAGGGGATAACAGCGGTTGAGATCGAACAGCTCGGTCAACTTGCCGAGGGGATGTACTCGACATCCGCATACCTGTCAGACCCGAGTTTCGAGGAGCGATATCTCAAAAAATTTAAATTCTCTCGAGTCGAAGTGAACCTCGCATACGTCGCTCTCGGCTACGATATTGCCCGTTTCCTGCAATCCTGTGTCCAACATCTTCGTGAAGGAGATCTCGAACCAACTACCGCAAACCTGCTCATGGCAGCCCGTTCCGTAGAACTCAACGGAATCCTTGGCCCGGTCTCGTTCCGCACGGGGAAGGGCTCGGCGCGAAGGCAATTCGTGATGGCCGTTAAAAGCGGAGTCTTAACCCTGCGGGGCACGCCTTAGCAGAAGCGATGAGTTGGAGCTACGCCCGAAGTCTTAGTCAGCGCTACTAAAGAAACCCCTTTGAGACAACGGAAGAGATCGGTTAGATCTACCAGCATCAAAAAAGTTGTCGGCCCGGGGGATTATGACACAAGTTTCGCTTTCAGCGGTTTTCCGCTTCTTCTTCGTCTGCGCGATCGCGCTGCTCGCATCGCTTACACCTCGCAACGCTACAGCAGCCCCAGTGCCAAATGTGTCAATGCAGGTCGAAGCAGCAACGCTTCTAAACGACACAGCTAATCTTCTAGTATCCTTTACCAACACCGGTGACGCCCTCGGATACTATCCGATGATCGAGCTTAAGCTTCCAGCAGGGTTGGAGTGCGATGCGACGTGCAGGTCAAACATTAGCATTACGACCCTAGGCGGGGCTCCCGTCACGATTACGGCATTCGGTCCCGCTGGTTCTAATACGACCTTCACTAATCCGGTGACGGGTAACCCAGTGCCAGTTACCACGGGCCAATCAGTGCTCTTCATCTCTCTCCCCGTGGGGAGTGTGGCGCCTAACGAGCCGGCGATAACCTATTCCGTGCCTGCAAAGGTCAATTCGGATGCGCCGCTCGGTGTACAGCTTCCCGTAGTCGCCACTGCAGTGTTCGTGCTCGGAGCGGTACCGAACGGCACACGTGGCACGTGTGCCGCTGGTGTTGATACGCTTTGCACTACGGCAACGCCGGTGAATGTCACCCCAGTTGTGCTGAAGCTCAATAAGTCGGTTGAGAACCTAGTGGATGGTTCGACTGCTACCGGCCCAAGCTACCCACGGCGCTTTAAGGTAGAGGTAGTCGTCGCCGAAGCAAAGACGACGACAAATGTTGCAGTGTCTGACACGCTGCCGAACACATTCGTATTTACGTCACTCCCAGGCGCTGACTGTAAGGTCTCCCCCGGTAGCCTCACCTTCACCCCTGCTCTCGGTGCCGGAGAGTCGTGTTCGTTCAGCGGAGATGCTTCCGGTGGGGGTTCTCTCACCGTGACCTTCGCAAGTGTAACGGGCGGACCTGCAATCGATCATGAGATATCGTACACCGGGTTCATCCAGGAGCTCGAGGGCGGTACTGGCGCAGCGATCGTGCCACCCGCGACAGGCGCTACCACCACATCTGCCAATTCGGCTTCGGCGAACTACCTTTTTGATCCCGGCACCGGTCCAGCACCATTCACAACCCCTGCAGTGTCGGCGACCCTTACGCACAAGTCGCTCTACACCACGAAATCAATCACGAATGCGACGACCGGGGGCGCGACAGCTAAGCCGGGCGATACCCTCACCCATACCTTGATTTATGACATTTCTGACTACTTCTCCTTCGATGATCTTCAGATCTCGGATACCATCGGGGATGGACAAACCTATGTCTCTAATTCGCTGCAGGTCACCGTTTTCGAGGGCTCTGTAACTGGGGTTTCTCGCTCTGAGTCCCAGCTACTCGCAGCGAGCGGCGCACCGCTCCAACCGATCTCTCGTGATCCAACGACGGGCGAATGGTCTATCGCGCTCGATCTCTCCACAGCGCTCATCGCGACGGCACCAAACGGGTTCGGGGCAGATGCCACCCTCGTTGGCGCGGATGATCTCGCTTCAGGCACCCCAACTCGAGTTGTTATCACCTACGACACCACCGTGGACGAGGAGTTCACCGGACCGGTGGTTGGCACCTCTGAGGTGGATGGTGGCGATGTGTTGACGAACACGATGGACGGCGACTTCAGGATCGCAGGCACGGCCAATCGAGTAGCGAGCGGGTCCACTGCGTCGATGACCGTCACCCCGATACAAGTACTCGAAAAAACGATAGCCTTTGAAAATGGCTCCCCCGTGACCACTTTGCCGATCGCGATAAGCCCTGGTGAAACCTTGACGTTCCGCCTTGCCTTTACGATCCCAACAGGAGACGTGGAAGGTCTCAAGTTAAAGGACTTTCTTCCTTCTCCTCTCTTTGATGCGATAGATCCGACAGCGAGCGGCGCTCCGTCGAGTTTTATCTTCGATGCCACGCCAAGCGATGCAGCTCCTGCAGCGGGGAGGGCCCATCTGACCACCGCGAGCGCTCCGATAGCGCCGATAATCGCCTCAAATGGGACTGAGAATTCATTGACCTTCTCCTTCGACAATGAGAGCAACACGGCTAGCTCGCCTCTCTTTGTCGAGCTGTTGTTCACCTTAGTCGCGACGAATAAGCCTCTCGCAAATGACCTGCTCCTCGTGAACGTAGCGTATCTCGACCAGAAGAGCAGTCAGAGTATCCTTCCGGTGAATCAACTCTCGGCGGTAGCCTCACTCTTGACGGATGAGCCGAAGCTGGTCGTACGCAAGTTCGCCCAGCAGGTGGTTACTGGCTCTGGCTCAATCTCTGGCAGCGGTGCAGACGCGCATTTCACCAACGTGGTTCCGGGGTCGACGCTCCGTTTCGGAGTTGAGCTGGAGAACGTCGGTGATTTCGATGCGTTCGATGTGAATCTGGTCGACGTGATTCCAACGGGATTCACTGCAGTTGCATCGAGCATGACATTCACCAACTGTGCAACGCTTGGTGGCCCGATCGACACCTCGACCGCCACTCGGTTCAGCGCCGAGTCGATGGATATCCCCGCCGGGCAGACCTGTACGTTGCAATACGACCTTGTGATGGATGCCACCGCTCCGTTGGGGGGCGTAATCACCAATACAGCTACAGTGCGCTATGCGTCATCGGTCGGGGGACCGCTGTTTTCGCCAGAGTCGGATACCGCCACAGCAACTGCTGTCTCTCCGTCACTCACCAAAGCGTTTGTTGCGGGAAGTAGCTCTGATCCAGCAACGTCGGGAAGCAACTTGCGGCCCGGTGAAAGTGCAGAGTTCGACGTTACGGTTACTGTTCCGCCAGGAACTGCGGAGTCGTTTACGATTCGTGAGCGTGACGTCGCCAGCGGCAGCACATCGAGCAACTTCTTTGAAAACTTCACTAGCGGTACGATCACTTTTCCGAGTATCGAATCTAATCCAGCCTGCAGCGGGCTCTTTAATTTCGTAGGAAACACCAGCCTCTGCTTTGAGCTCAATCCGAACGCGACTCAGACCCAGGCCAGTGCGACGGTTCACCGTGTAAATCTCGGTAATCTGCGGAACAGTTCAGGCACCAGCCAGTCGTTCACCTTCCGGTATCGAGCGACGGTTCGTGCGGGGATAACTCCGGGGGCGTACACCAATCGGGCAGATGTCGAGTGGACTACTAAAGATTCTAATGCAGCTGGTCAGACATCACAGCTTAAGACCTCATTGGTTGCGACGGCTGGGTTTACCGTTGTTCGTCCGACCCTTGTCCTTCAAAAGATAAGCACCTCTACACCGCCGCTTAGCTTCGGCCAAAGCGCGGAGTATCAAGTGACGCTAAGTAACACTGGTACTGCGACTGCTTACGACGTGTCCGATCTCGTTGATACCCTTCCAGCTGGTCTCGGTACTGCGGTCTTTGTCGATGCTCGCTTGAACGGATCTACTGTATCAGGAGTAATCCCTTCGCAGAGTGGGCAGCAGCTTACGATTCCTGTGAGGAACCTCTCGGGGCAGGCGCAGCTCGCGGCAGGAGATGTCTATGTCGTGCGCTACACGGCGCCACTGACCGCGGCAGTAACCGGCACAACTGCATCGCTTGTAAATAGCGTAGCCGTAGCCAGTTATGCTACCGGCCCAATCGAAGGAGGACCCCGCGAAACCCTCACCAACATCCCGTCTGCAAGCACCACCTTGGCCGTTGATAGCAACAACATCTTCGGCAGAGCGGTCTTTGGGAAGGAGACAGCAGGCTCTACTACCCAAAACGGCGTGAGCGGGGTCACCGTTTCAATCATCGGTACCGCATTTAGCACCACAACCGATGCGAACGGCAACTTCTCGTTCCAAGGAGTTCCGGACGGGACCTACACGATTCGCGCAACCTCGACCTTCGGTGACGTGCTTGGAAACGAGACGGTCACGGTAGCCAACGGAGACGCCTACAATGTGGTATTCCAAGCTCGTCCGCGGATCGTTGTGACGAAGACAACATCTACCGCAGGGACCGTCGTTCCCGGACAGAACATCGATTACACCGTGACCCTCCAAAACGTGGGCAACTACCCTGCATTCCAGGTCGCTGACATCCAAGATAATCTTGCGACGGGGCTCGGTACCGCGACGATCGTCACGGCAAATTACGCGGGCAGCAGCGTTACCGGAGTGGCTGGTTTTGGGCTCTCCCAAGCCGGCCAAGCGGTGTCGATAACGGTACGAAACCCCGCTGGGCTACCTCAAATCGAGGCAGGCGATACCTTCGAGGTTTCATACCGCGTACCTGTCTTGAGCTCGCTCCCGGTGGGGCAGATCACGATCCCCAATTCGGCGTCGATCGCAAGTTACGCTACGACGGCAACAACGGGTGCCTCGACTGAGTCGTACCTTGACGTGCGGTGCGGTGAGGTGACGCTCACTGGCTCGCACTTCACCTTGAGCGGACATGTGCGCATCGCAGGGTTGTCTACCGGAATTCCCGGAGCGACCATCGAAGTTACAGGCGGTTCGGTATCCTCAACCGCAACTACCACAAGTGACGGATTCTACCTGTTAACTGGGCTCCCGCCAGGAAGTTACTCCGTAACGGCGCGCACTCCGACAGGCGACCTGATTGAGACGAGAAGTGTAACGATAGGAAGCGAGAGTATCATCGACGAGGATTTTGAGCTCGATATGGTACTGACAGTAGCGAAGTCATTCGACCCAGCGAGTATCGAGTATGCGGGAACCTCGGTGTTGACGATAACCGTTGCAAACACCTCCACTGAGCTTGCGGCAACAGGGATTACCTTCAACGACATCTTCCCAGCAGGTGTCACGGTAGCCTCGAATCCTAGCGTCACGAATACCTGCGGTGGTACGGTGACCGCGGTCGCAGGAACGGGTGGTGTACAACTCTCCGGCGCTGCTGTAGGCGCTTCGCGCTCTTGTCAGGTCAGTGTCGTTGTGACCGCGACGGCCTCCGGGGATAATGTCATCGTGAATGGTGCTGGATCCGATCAAACCGGACCAGTGGGGCAGTCAAGTAACACAGCAGCTTTAACTGTTGGGGCCGAACCCCCAGATCCAGCGTGCTTCTCGACAACGCTTGCACCGAGCTTGAACACGATGAACAGCCGTGGACAGCGACTGAAAGGGCTCTTGCGACAAGCGCTTGACCTGCGAAAGCGGTATGCGGCTAAGGGCTATTGCAAAGCTGCTGACAACGGTTGCTTCGTGTGCAATGCCAAGCGCAGCGCGTGTCGCAACTCGTGCCGGCTGCCTTCAGCGAGCGAAGACCGAGAGATAGCTCGCTCTGGAAGTGAACTTCGGTTGCGCATAGCAACTATCACCTCGACAGACCTAGCTACGGAGACCTTCGAATCTGTGTGTGTGCGATCGCTGTCGTGCGGCTCGTTGAGCATGTCGACACCGCTTGCGCAGGTTGGGGCTTCCGGTGAGGAACTATGGGGACATATCGATGATGTTCTCGATAGTTGCTGTCTCCGGACGTCTCGCGCGAAGCCGGATTTGAAGCAACGCCGATCGGCACTTCGCGTAGCGGCCAAGCGCGAGAAGATGCGGCTCATGCGTGATATGGCGAACTACCCGAGCCCCGTGCTTACGTGTCGCTAGGGAAGTAGGGCGGGACCTACCCGTAGCGAGGAAGTAGAGATTCGGTTGATATTCGATTTTTTCCAGTTGGAGAAATCGCAGGTGTATCCTCGGCTCGACTGAGCTCGCCGAAGTCGGCGATACACCACTGGTGCCAATAGCCATCTGGGTAACCGTGCTTCGATTCGTTGTACCCATCGAGGTCGATGAATTGTGCCTTGCGGAATATGTGACCAACTTCTTATCTCTGGCCTGGTATAGGTAGAGACCCTTTATTAAACGCTTAGAGCACGTAACAAAAATCTCCTCTGCTGCGGCCAGCTGCAAGCTCGCGGGGCTGCATCTTCGGCTAAAAATGTGCTCAACGTGCCACAGAGGGCACGTCTCCGAGCCTTTTGAGCCTGCATCCTTGCCCCTCGACCTTTCGCGTGGCCTCGCGACGAGGATATTTTTGTTACGCGCTCTTAAGGAGAAGGCGCTCGCTACCGTCACGACATCCTTATCCAACGCCTCGGTGACAAAGTAGGGTGCTCGACAACGCACTGCTCGAAAGCGCGCTCGTACTGACCTCCGTGTTCTCGAGGATGAGAGCATGTGTCGTTATGAGATCGCTTCTGCTTCTCAAATCCAACTATTTCCGACAGGCCGACGCTCAAGGTTGAGTAGCCTGTGCTGTTTGATACAGTCCCAACACAATTCAAGATGGGTAGTTAGCGCTGCCTCATGCGGCTGTCGTCTGAGGGGATCCCTCAGACGGCGGACGATATCTGCCCTGGTGGCACGTCAATGTGCGTCCAGGACATATGAGGGTACACGGTTTTTACGGGAGAGATGCTCTTCCGCTGATGTATTCGCACTCCTTTTGGAGGGTTGAGTTGTTATGAATAATTCTTTTAGTTTCACCGGCATGATGCCGGCGATTATGACCCCGCTTGATAAGCGGGGCGGGTTGAGTAACGATCTTCTTGTTCAATCGGCTGTCAGGTTGGTCAAGGACTATGGCGCAAGTGCGGTGGTCTGGGCTGGTAGCATGGGCGATTGGCCAATGCTAGACGTTGCGGATCGGATGAAGGGCGTATGCTGCCTTTCGCACTCGCGCATCCCAGTGATCGTTGGCACCGGTGCTCAGAACGTCAAGGATGCCTGCAAACTGGCGCAGCACGCCGGCGATGCGGGAGCCGTTGCGCTCATGATCATCCCGCAACAGCTAAGGCTCGTAGCGTGTCCTCGTGCACAGAAACGGTTCTTCACGGAGGTCCTTAAGGCCTCTAATGGACTACCGAGTGTGGTCTATAATAGTTCCTATTACGGCTTCTCGATGAAAGGAGACATGTTCAGGAGTCTAAGGGATCAATTTCCGAATCTCGTTGGCTTCAAAGAGTTCGGAGGACCGGAGGCGCTCACGCATGATTACACCGAAATCACCGGGGACGATCCAGAGCTTTCTCTTGTGGTAGGCCTTGATACCCAGGTGGTTCATGGTTTTACCAAGTGTAAAGCGAAGGGTGCGATCACGGGGGTTGGAAACGTAATCCCGGAGGCGGTGTCGACACTAATTCGCCTCTGCCAAGAGTACCAAACTAATCCGAGCGAACAATTGCTCTCTCGGATTGAAGCCCTAGATCGCATCATTATGCCGCTTGCGGAATATGATGCCGGGCCTCATCTCGTATTTTACTACAAGTACTTGATGACGCTCCAAGGGTATGAAGGCTACGAGCGTCACATTTTCCAAGAAGACCGCCTCACAGCTGAACAAGCACGGGAGGCCAAAGGGCGTCTCGAGGAGTTCAAAATGAGATGGGTACAGTGGAACTAAAGTGAATTTCGTTCATTGAGGGTTGAATCAAGACCTCTGAGAATTTTCTCAGAGGTCTCCCTCACCCCTTTTTGTTTGCCCGTGCGTCTGACCTGAAACGTGTGTGAGCATTGCACGGCCGTACCATTCATATCAAAAAGCATGACAGAGAGAGCTCCGAATCCTGGAATTCCTCGAGCAGCACCATCTGGGAGCCGTCGCCCGTGTCCCCGCCGTCCGAGGATATTCGCACTCGCCATTCACACTCAAATACGCAATGGTCATATGGTTTAATCCACCCAGGGCAACCGATTAATCTCCCCCTGATACGCCCACGCATCTGAATTGGTGACAAGGCCCGCACGCACTGGATTATTGACCACATAATAAATCTTCCCGCGATACAGATCCCCTGAATAGATGCGCGTATCCCAAATCCCCTTCTGCCAAAAACTATTCTCCGCGCACTCCAACAATAAACACACCCGCCGCTTCCACCACCGCGACCATTGATCCACACTGCATGACCTGTCATTCCGCTCACAAGCGAAGAGGTGCAGATGATCCGGCATGATTACGTACCGTCCGACAACCCAATGACTCCCGTCCGACCATGCCGCACGTAATGCACGATGCACCTCATCACGAGCCAGAAAGCGCCCACGATTTTTGGTGCACACCGTAACGAACATCACCGACGGTCTAAACGTAATCCCCGGCGCATCCTTCGCAGGCAATTTTCGCGATATGAGTTCCAAGTCCTCCCACATGGAAGAGAGTTCGGATTTTCGCCAAAGAAGTTGCGTGCCTAACCACAAGACATCATCAAGCCTCGGCGACCCCTCCGCATCACGACCCAGGAGGGACGGCGTCCCCGCCGTCCGCGAATCTTCGAATAATCAATCCCACCCGCACATGTAACGGACGGCGAGGATGTCCCTCCTCACATCAGATAACAATAACGTAGAGCCCCCGAACCGTTCGAATTCCCACCATCATCTCCTCATCGTGATCGGAATCACGATCCAGGAGGGACGGCGTCCCCGCCGTCCGCGAATATTCGAATCATCAATCCCACGCGCACAGGGAACGGACGGCGAGGACGCCGTCCGCGAATATTCGCATGCCCAAACTCAACCATTCCCCTAAGGTAAATAGTATCAGTATCTTATGAAGCGCTGCTCGGATCGTCTTGACCTGTCACGACTCGTCATGACACCATAGAGCAATGGACACCACCGAAAAGTTCAGCACGAAAATGAACAAAGAAGTGCTCACGCGCCTCCGCGACTATGCACAGAGCTCAGACCGGTCTATTTCGCAGATCGTTTCCGAAGCAGTAGCCGAATACCTCGGCCGAGTAGAGGTCCGTCCCGCGTTCCGCGATGCAGTCGATGAAGTCATCCGTGAGAACGAAGAGCTTCTCAAAGAACTGGCTCGATGAAAGAGACCCTGTATCCAACACTCGAGGAGTCTCTTTACCTCCATGATGTTCTGATCCAACGCTTCGGCGGAAAAGCTGGCGTGCTCGACAAAGGACTACTCGAAAGCGCACTCGCCCGACCCCGATCTGGTTATTACAGATCCACAACCGAACAAGCTGCAGCGCTCATGCAAAGCCTTGCGATGAACCATCCGTTCGTTGATGGGAACAAGAGGGTAGCATTCGCACTTACGGCCGTGTTCTTGAGGATAAATGGATTGAAGCTAGTAGTCGGCGCTCAAGAGGGCGTACGCTTTATTGAGATAAGTCTCATAACCGAACGAGCTCCTCTCTCAGCGATAACCGATTGGATAGAATCGCACACGAAATAATCGTCCTTCTCCCGTGTAACATCCGATGTGCTGAGCGTTGATCCCCGAGATCTCCTTAATCTCTCACCGTCACCTGCATCACGACCCAGGAGGGACGGCGTCCCCGCCGTCCGCGAATATTCGAATCATCAATCCCACGCGCACATATAACGGACGGCGAGGACGCCGTCCCTCCTCGCATCAGATCTTAATAACGTTGAGCCCCCGAACCGTTCGAACCCCCACCACCATCTCCTGATCGTAATCGGAATCACGACCCAGGAGGGACGGCGTCCCCGCCGTCCGCGAATATTCGAATCATCAATTCCACCCGCACATGTAACGGACGGCGAGGACGCCGACCCGACTCGCGTCAGATAGCAATAACGTTAAGCCCCCGGACCGCGGAGCTTCCGCTCCGCCTTCAACCAGCCCCACGACTTTACAGGCCGCTAGCACATATTTCGGATAACCGATCTCGTAGCTGAGTGTCACAGACGCTGAGAGCGCCTTTTGTTGGGTGAGAGGATTTCGCTGGTAAAGCCGTCAGATTGAAAAGGCAAGCTGGAGACAGTGCAGGAAACATGGTGAGTTTCCCGCGCTGGCTCGCAAGCTTTGCCGGGTCTCACTAAATAATGGGGGGCGGCTCATCGAGACCGTCATGGTAAATCCGTAAGCTGGGGTGCCCTAGAAGGAGGCTCGCAGGCCAGTCTGGACTCGGCTGACCGTCGAGCATAAACCGAACTGCGTTCCTCTTCCTCTCACCTCGCGCAAGCAGAACCAAATGCTTGGCGTTGTTGATAGACTTCATCCCCATCGTAAAGGCATTCGTCGGCACGTCGTCCAAGGAATCGAAATACCGGGCGTTTGCGGCCCGAGTGCTATCCGCGAGGAGTACTTTCCGGGTTCGACCCATTAAATCGGCTGGAGGTTCGTTGAAGGCCGCATGGCCATTCTCTCCCACGCCCAAGAGCTGGACATCGATCCCACCAAATCCCTCAACGAGTTCATCGAAGCGATCCACGTTGTCCTGACCAGGTAGCAGGAGGCGGCTGATATCTAGCCCCATGGGTTCAAAGAACTTTGATTGGTAGTAATACCAATAGCTCTGAGGGTGCCCAGGCTCCAATCCGCAGTACTCATCGAGACCGACGAATTGCGCCTCGCGGAACACGTCGACCAAACTCCCGTCTTTTGCCAGGAATTGGTAGAGACCTTCCATAGTCCCTCCCGTTGCAAGCCCTATTGTAAGAGCCTGACGCTTTTCCTTGCGACGCGCTACTACCAGCTTCGTATAGTCCAGCCCAACCTCCTCATAGAATAATCGCTCGGAACCTTCGACGCGCACAAATGAAGAATAGGTCATAGCGACCTTCCTTTCTGTCACCATGAGGTGACCAAAAGATTCCGGAAAAGGCCCGGACGCCAAGCGAGACAAAAAACCTTGTACACTGTCCCCGCTCAGAGAAAGCTGATCACACGCCAGCGAATCTATGTGCAGGGCCGAGCAAAAACGCTCACCTTTCAATCAATCTACTCATACTGATGATGTATGGAGGGCGTACCACGGGGAGAGTTCATTAGTCAAAAGCGGCGCTTCCGCGATTTGTGACGATAGAAAAGAAAACGTCCACCAAAGCAAGATAGTAGAAGCGCTCCTGTACGTATGAGTCAGGAAGCGATCGCTCTAGGTAGCTGCAGATTCCCCTTCCTATGATACTCCAGGGGGCAGAGGTGTCTTTATCGCTTGCTAAAAAGATCGCAGACCGAGCATAAGCCCGGTCTGCGATATGGAAGGTTCGTTTCTCACATACTCTAGCGGCACCTTCTGACACCACCGAGCATTACAGTTCAACTACAGCTCGTGGAACTCCGACCAATCAAACAACGTAAAGCCGTTTGCGAGGGTTCTCGTCTGACTTGGCGCGAAGATCCCTATTGGCTTGAACAACTGATCTCCTACGCGAACGATCCCCTTCGAGTCTACGTGGATAGTCTGAGCGAGAGCATCGTTGCCTGCGTATGAAGCAAGAGCATCGGCCTCTGAATAAGCTACAACGCCTCCCCAAGCCCCGTATGTGTGCGCCACACGATCTTCGTGATTGATAAGCGGATACAGCATCCCATTCACGATCGTGCATTTGGAGGAGTTCACAATGTAACCCCCATCAAAAAAACTGACCTTTGGTGCGCACGTCCGAAATGATGGATGTGACATGAGGCGCTCCCCATCAAAGAATGCTCGCTCGCCACCTCTGCTGGTACAGCAGCGAATAAACGGAGCTCCCTGGGGGGAGAGGTCAAGATAGTTATAGCCGGACACGTCCGAGAGCTGAATGAGCGCGGTGTCGGTTACTATCCTGCGAGTCTTCTCGTGCTGGTCACTAAAGAGCAGTGCCAGGTGTCTTGCGACTACACTCGTAGACAGCAACTTATCCTGCCCAACGACTTGCTGCACCTCTGCCGGTAGGAGCTGTGCGAGTAGCTCCAACTGAGCAAACACGACGTCGTAGTAATTGCCGAGGTACGAAATCAAAGTCCGTGAATCGGGATCGTAATAGGGCTCCTGACTAAGTGCAATCAAGACTTTATCCACGGGCGAGTTGACGCCAGCTGTCAAGCGCTCCAAGATCGCGCGGTACATGGCCGCACCCAGTTCGCAAGCGCGTTGCTCTGAATATGGCTCAAGTTCGAATGCGGCGGCTGTTTTATTGAGTATCGCTTCTGCCGAAAGGGCCGTGAATACCGCCGATACCATCTCTTCAGTAACCCCTTGAGCAAGAGCGCTGCGGACCTTGGACGAAGCGGCGCTCACACCGGTTGAATCATGCTGAGCAGCCGATCCTTTTGCGGGTAGAACAGCGACCTGCGTTGACGCTGCTGGTGATACTACCCGTGCGATCTCACGTATGACTGCATCCTCGTCATCTGAGGACTTCTTCGCACTTGCGTGAGCTCCAGCCGCCTGCAGTGCTTGATTGTTCGAAGATTCGGCGGAAAATCCGACGATCTTCGCGTCAGGCAGCGCATTCTTCAGAGCTGAAACCAGCTCAGTCCCCAGAATGCCGTTTGCAAGGCTGAAATCGAGAAGGATTACGTCAGGTTTTTTCGACCTAATTTCTGTCACTAGCTTCTGCGCAGTTTGCTCTCTGTGCCACACGAGCGCAGCACAACCGCCCGTCGCCACCTCGAGCGCGGGATGCCAGCGAGCAAGCTGTCCGGCGGTATCGTCAACCATGACGATAGTCTTGCCGGCCAAAGCCGCCTTCGAAGCCTCTTCAACCTCTGGCAACTTTATATATCGTGCCGTTTGACCCAATAGACCTTGCGCCAGATTTATCTTACTGAGCAGCAATCGCTCGGCCGTCTCAGTTAATACTACCTGACCATTTGTGGCTGACGACGCCTTAGTTGTTACATCTGTTGTACTTTCGTTCTTCCCTCTTTGATCCAATGCTTCACTCGACATCTTTTTCTCCTAGGTACGACTCTATGAAGTTCACCATCAACGCCGCGACTCCAGCGTTCCTGGATCCCTTGTTACGCTTAGTTTGAGTAGTTCGAGTCAATCGGATGCACGACCAGAGCTGTGCTCGGCAGCGAGATAGGGAAGGGCGCTGATTGAGCAGTACTCCCTGCTATGCCCCCCATCCCAAAGCGCCCGAAATTCGCTCTAAGTGCTTGTAGTCCCATTCTCGAACTAATCGGCTATAGCCATTCTAAATTGTAACTGAAGCTTAATCAAATAAATCTAACGTTGTTTTTTAGCGGGAGGTGAGCGAATTAAATCCACTGTTCGAACATCCGTCGAATGCGAGGACTTCCCTGCTAATTTTTCCATACGGGCGTGCAGCGGCGGCAACGTCGAACAACAGGAGGGACGGCGTCCCCGCCGTCCGTGTTCTGCAAGCACGAGCACGTTCACGTGGTTATTTCAAAAGTGAGACTATGGGGTAGGTTTTGCCGCGCTTCCCTAGGTGTATCTTCTTATGGTGAGAACGCGCACGTCGCGCTCTCCCCTTTTTCACATCACTTTGGTAGTGCTCTTTATCGTGACACCTTTCGCTACTTCGTGCGCGGATGTTTTCGGCAATGAACAGTTTAATCCATACACCGGTAAGTACGAGCTGACTCAGCCAGGGGACGAGCTGCAGTATAATCCGTGGGAGGGCACCTACCAGTACGGGAAGGAGTAGTGGTTTTGTCTCGGTTGCCTGCGTCAGACGGATAGTTTCTTGGCTGCCGCGACCTGTGTCATCGGATGATACACGTGTGTCGGATAGATGGTCTGTGCCTTGAGTCGCTCTGTTCTCCGATATACTGTGGTGGCGAGTGCGTCTCCTAGTCGTCCTCTGTTTGATTGCTAGTCGAACATGGGGGAGGGTGTAATAACTCTCCCCCTCCTTTTGATTCACCGATTGTTCCAGGCTGAGATTCTATCGCGAGGGTTTCGCCAGCGAGGATTCGCTGTGCGCGCGTCACTCAAGCTTTTCCTTGGGGAAGCGAGGTAAAACCTCACTTTCCTGCTACGGGTAGTTTTGCCTCGCTTCCGCAGAAATACGAGAGTCGCGAGCGCTGTCGGCAGAGCCGCGAATTAGGAGAGTTTGCGAGAGCGCATCTCTTTACAATGGGTCAGAAAGCTCATAGTGTGAAGAGCTGTAAACGTGACTGTTTTGACAAGGAGCTTGCAGCCATGAAAAAAGTATTGTTCTTCGCGCTATTCGCTTATGCGGCTATGCCAGTTGTTAGCAGCTATGCCGATAAGGTTTGTTTGCAGGTCTCAGTCAATAAAAAAACTGCCAAGGCAACGACCCGTAGTGTCACGGCTGCAGTGTGTCCAAAGGGCTTTACTACTCTTCTCGATACAGCGACTTTGGTAGTCCCTGCCGGGCCTGTGGGGCCTGCCGGGCCCGCCGGGCCTGTGGGGGCGCAGGGGCCAGCAGGTGCTCAAGGGGCGAGAGGAGGTGCTGGGCCATCCGGCGCGTTCGATCCTAATCGGTGCGTTATCCGAGAAAGCGATGCTACGGGCTCTGGAATAGTTAATGCGACAACTGCGTGTTTGGTTTCGGAAGTGCTCGTGACATCTGGATGCACGTCGACGTCGCCGGCCTCGTACGTGCTTGATTTTCGTCTGGGGTCGGGAACTAATTCCAATTACCCTGAGCTTTACAGCACGTTGTCGTGCTGGATGCAGGATATTAACGACGGGCAGCATACGGTTACTGCCCAGGCGATGTGCTGTACCCCTTAGTCTTGTGGTGATTGGTGGCTGGCTGTAGGGGGCTTGGGCTGTGTCTGGTCGGATAGGGTTAGGGAGCGAAGATGAGTTGGGGATCTCCTTCCCTGGCAAAGGTTGGGTTCCCTTTCCCTACCGAGCAGGTGAGACGCCCTCATTTCGCTCGAATCTTTAGTAATGCCTACGGGCCGACGAGTAGCAGAGCATATTTTTTCTCTTCTAGCGCAAAATTAGTGGCGATTTGCCGATAGTCTGGGGTAGCTTGCATGCTTGCAATAGCCAAGGAAGCAAGGGCCAGAAGATGTATGGTTGCATCGAGCTGGTGATCGTGAGCCGCTGCTCCTAGACGACCGGTTCGGATGCCATGGGTACTACTAGTGATGAGAATATAGGACGGGGCTATCCCGTTGATCAGCGATACCGGGGGATTCTTCTTGCGCTGAGGTCCTTCGAGGGGTCTTGGTTCGCTCTTTTTGACGATCATATTGCTGCTCGAGGGCTCGTGTACGCCAGGTCGGGGCTCGTAATTTCGCACGAGATGTGGATGTCTTCTCCGCGCTCGCTGAGCGTCTCGGGGAGGGTTAAAGGCACGCGCAGCTACGACGTGGCGTGCCAAATGAATCTTAAGGGGGCCAAGATCGAGTTGTCGGTCAGCTGTTCGTGCCCTTACTCGGCGTGGTGTAAGCATGGTGCTGCTCTCTTAACTACCTTCTTCTCTGGCGCGTGGGACAAAAAGTTGATCGCGTATATCGATGCGGACGTGGGCGTTCCGGCGGTTGTTCAGGCGCAGCCAGTGTCTTTGCAGGACTCGGGCTTTTCGGCGAGGGAAGATGACGCCCCGTTGTCGAAGGAAACGGAGCGCAAGTTGGAGCGGATGTTAACGCAGGAGCCGTCACTGCCTCCGCACGCCATGATGGCCCGGTTTAGGATCGGCTATCTGCTTCGCCTGGAGGAGAAGCCTTCAATGGCTCCGTTTGCTCATTGGCGAGTGGATGCGGGGCTGGTCGAGAGTGCGTCGAATGGCCTACGTGTCACCGCTCCTCGCGATGCCGATTTATCTGCGTTCTGTGCCGCTGGAGGTGTGGAGTTTGTTCCAGAGGATGGAAAGCTCCTCCTCGGATTGAATGTGCTATCGGCTGTGCGGCGCAGCTTTTACGGGCACGGACCGTCCGCAGCATATAACACGCGGGGGGACTTACTGCTTGCAGCGGTTGAGAGTGGTCGTTGTTTTTTGGAGACGAGCTCGCATGTTTTGAAGCGTGGGCTTGAGTTCATGGCACAGTTGGGGTGGGTTAGTACGGTTAAGGGGGAACGCTGCCCCGCGATTCTGAACCTCCCCGAAAAGGTTGTCTTACTAAGCTCGCAATATACTCCGCTGTATTTAGATAGAGCCTCAGGAATCGTGGGGACCGTCTCGGTAGGCGACAGTGCGCTCGATGTTTGGCAGTGGCTGAACCTTCCCAAGATAAAGCCACCGCAAGCTAATGCGCTCCTTCGATCGTTGAAGAGTAAGACTTTGCCGACGCTGGGACTTGAGGATGTTGCGGGTGCTGGTACCCAGTTGGAACCACATACTCCGCAGGTTGTGGTTTCAGTCTTTCCGGTACAGGCAAAGGGAGAGGATCGTTCTGGAGGTTGGTCGCTCGGAGATGTCAATAGCGCCCAGGTGTTCAATTTCTCGAGCGGAGAGATGCCGTTACACCTTGTTAAGCCGTCCTTCATATACGGTGATAGGGAGGTGACACTAGCCTCTACTGAGCGATTATTTCCTGATCCGGATAATCAGGGTGCTTCTCTTCTAAGAAACGATATATTTGAAAAAGAGGTAGAGAAGCAGCTGATAGAGTTGGGGTTGATACCAAATCGGAATCCGAGACGCTCGCTGGACAGGAGGGGTGATGGGTTGTTTCG
>JBIIOE010000039.1:0-27597 GCA_044337105.1 Bdellovibrionota bacterium
AATTTTTCATAGGTTTTTGAAAGAGCGTCAGACGAGACCGTCAAAAGCCTCTGCCCTTTCAGCGATGAGATGTTCGAGTTAATGGTTATCGGCACAGTATTTCCTCCTTGAAATATTCGACGTCCCCCAGTCCTTTGAGGGAAAGACCACGCAGCCCTTTGGCCACCTGGCTCTACATCGACCCGATCAGTTTTCCTGTCCTGAAAGCTCCGCCTTTGCTCGGAATCTCAGCGAAAACAGCTCGGCTAGTTATTTTACGGCTACGACTTCGACACTTTTGGGGTACTGCAACTGCAAGAAACCGCAAGAACTGCGACAGCTGCTACGACTTGGCTGGGTATCTCTCCCACTGGAGATACTAACGGCAGGCGCGTCAAATCTCTTTAACTCTTTTTTTGCGCTTCGTGAAATCGAGCTGATCTTGAACCCGCCGCTGAGAGAGAAAACGTGATACCGCCAAGAATAGGGATACTTCTGCATGTTTTGTCGACAAAGGATTTATAGATCCACTGCGCAGCCACCAACTCGTTCGAGTGCATCTTAGCGCGTTCTCTCCTCGACGAGCGCTCTCTCGGCAGAGCTATTATCGACCGTTAAATCGGTACTCTGGAGGTTCTTGAGATTTCCCGAGACTAGTCGAGTTTTGCGCGTTCGTGCCAGTGAGCCTCTTCCATCTTCACCGACTGCGAGAAGATCTTAGCAGCGAACATGCGATTTAGGGCGCCCACGTCAGACGCAATACGTCCGACGTGGGCCGTCCACTAACCTCACATCTGAGGGCGTTCGATCATCTTCTGAATGTAGCGCACAAGTCGCCTTGAGCGCTCCGGTAGCGTGACCCAGCCTTGCCCGGACCCGCCGTTTGACACAAAGACGTCTGTAGTGCCTGCTCGTCGGTGCTCCGTTATCGGAGCGCCATCAGCACTCAGAGGGCGAAACCCCACAGAGAGTTCATGTGGTGGAATTTGCAAAAGCGGCATGAGTTCCGGTACCACCGGGGCAAAGAGCTGACGCGCCCGTACGAGACGGTCGTTCGCCACCTCTAGCTTGTACTCCTCACTACACTCGCCTTCGCCCTTGTCGAAGGTACCTCCCACGATGAGGTCCCACCTCCCATTCCTCCCCGGTCGTGGGATGAGGTAGACCAACTGCGTCAGATCGTCCTCGTACATCGCAGATACAGGCACATTACTCAGATCGAGTGCTACGTCTTTGATGTGAGCCAATACTCCGCGCACCGGCACTATCCTCTCCGGCTCAAATCGGTTGTGTCCGGTGCCAGCACACACAACAGCGATATCGGTTCCAAAGGGATTCTCTCCTTGCACCAAGGAGCGCCACTGTTCCTCGGTCACGTCCTCAGTACGTAGCTGACACCCTGACTCAACGAGATCACCGACCCAATCGATAAGTAGTCCACGAGGGCTGAACGCGAAGGCCGTCAACTCATAGCAATCTGCAACCCCGATCTCCTCAGGGCCCTTAAGGAAATCCTCATTAGTGCTCAGAAACTCCACGGTCTCCGGATCCTTGGTCAAGGTGCGAGCTCGTATCATCGCTACGTGTGGGTTTTTCTTGTCGCGTGCCGAGGCTTTCCAGTCAGGGACGCTCAGCTGCGAGCAATCAAGTATCTCCTGGTTCTTGTTCGCGAACGGTGCTCCGTATCCGGCTGCATTGCCTCCGGTTACTCCGCGTGCCGACTCCTCATCTTTCGGTATTACTCGCGACAGGAGCTGAACACGGGCGCCGCTGTTTGCTAGCTCGCGGGCGATACCAAGCCCGACCGGGCCAGCGCCCACTACGGTTGCGCTCTTTCCAAATAACGAGCCTCTCTCAATATGGACCATAACTACCTCCATAAAGCCCCCATCGTGATGTTTTTTGGCGCTCTTACTGCTGCAGGGGGGCTATCCACGGCCGAGGAACGCATGTGCGGCCGCACCGCCAGGTAGCGATTTTGACCATGGGCGTTTATATGGTTTCAGCTATTCCTAAGATAATCCCGCCAAGATTAACCCCGCTTAGGCTCTATAAGCTGCCTTAACTTATTGAAAGAGATTAATTTTGAATCCTTACTTGTGAAGTATTTGCCAATCGACAAAAAATAGAGCTGCTAGCAATAGGTGGATTTTAGACGAACAAACTCAATATTTTGCCAAACCCGTCCGACCAGATTCGATAGCTTCGACCACTTGCGATAGGGAACGCCACCAGTATCGCCGACCGGAGCATTTGGCATACCCGCGTGAGACTAGAACGTCGTGCTGGACGACCTCGATCGAAACATCATTGCGCTCCTCGACCGGAACTGCCGAATATCGACTACCGATCTGAGTGCTCTACTTAATCGCTCACGCCAAACGATCGAGTACCGTATCAATCGACTCGAAGAGCAGCGGATCATCACGGAGTACACCTGTTCGTTCAATCCTACGTCGGTCGGCTACCGCCTTTACAAAGTGTACCTGCGATTAAGAAATCTCGCTGGAGAGAAAGACAAGTTGCGAGCAGCGCTCTTCAACCTCGGAACGGTGTACTGGATCGGGGAGAGCTCGGGAACGTGGGACCTGCTTTTCGGAATCTTCTATCGAGATGAGCGTGAGATCCTCGAGATAACAGATCGTCTCAATCGCGATTTCCGCCACTTGATTGTCGCCCACAGTGGTCATGTGGTGGTAGATATCCTCCAGTATCCGAAGATGTACCTCACTGGAGAAATCCACTCGTATCTAGAGTACGCTGGTCATATCCGTCACTTTCAACTTGACGAGCTCGATGTGGCCATTATTGCCAAGCTCGTAGGGAACGCTCGATTGTCGTACCATGCGCTAAGTGAGGCGCTCGCCGTAAGTAGTCTTCTAGTACAGCGCAGGATGAAACGAATGGAGCGGGCGGGCGTTATCTTTCAATACCGGGTCGGAGTCGACCTTACAAAGCTCGGACTCGAACTCTACAAGACAATTATCACGACGGATTTTTACAGCCACAATGAACACGAGCGTTTCGTGAAATTCATATCACAGTGTAAAGAGATACAATTTTTCGTGCGGAACATTTGGTCAATAGAGCTCGAATTGATAGTTCCGAGCTACGAGGTCTACGAAGGGATAATCGATAGGATCCGTCAGAGCTTCCCCAAGCTTGTCGGCTCTCTCGATACTCTGCTTCTCGAGAGTGATGAATGGACCCCGGCCTTTGCGAATCTGTAGGTATTTGCATCTCCCCTGTGGCCCCCTATCTCTGGGACACCCCAACTATCTCCAACGCGATATCCAGTACTTGCACCATACTGTCGTCGTCACCCCACAAGCCGAGCGCAGACTATCGCCGACGACTGGGGGAATTCGGTATCGTCCTACTCTCACTAGGATAGATGACAGACACGGAGAGAGTCAGTGAAGATGCGTAGGCGGATAGAGATAGAGAGCGGTGCGCGATGTGCATGCCGCTACTGGTTTGGGAACGCCTGAGTGTCCCTTACCTCCCGTGGCATGCACACCAAAACGTTTCTTGCCGCGATCCGAGAAGTGTCCGAGCATATGAGATGAGAAGCTAAGTACTATGTTAAATCCCAGCGCGGTAACCGAGAATAAGCAACGCTTGAAAGAGCTGGATATGCTGCGAGCGATCGCCGTACTCTTGGTCCTAGGAAGACACTTATTGTTAATTCCTGAGACTTTATCCGACGGAGCTCGAAGTTTTTTTCTATTATGGAGAGAGGTCGGGTGGATCGGCGTCGATCTCTTCTTCGTAATCAGCGGCTTCCTCGTTTCTGGACTTCTTTTTCAGGAGTACCGGTTGATAGGGAGGATCTCTCTGTCGCGGTTCCTTATTAGACGAGCATTCAAGATTTATCCGCCCTTCTACGTGCTTCTAGGAGTTACTCTCGGGTTTTCCAGCTATTTCTCGTTGCCTACCGAGAAATGGCTCTATCTTGGAGAGTTCTTCTTTCTTCAAAACTATGTGGGCTCAGTGTGGAATCACACATGGAGCCTCGCAGTCGAGGAACACTTCTACATCATTTTGTCAGTCGTAGTGTGCACGTTACTGAGCACAAACCGAGGCCAGTCAAATCCCTTCAAATTTTTACCGACTCTCATCATCTCAATCGCCGTTACGATCCTTCTCTTCCGCTGTATGACAGGGATAAGTCGACCGGTTGGCGATTGGGCTGCCGTGCTTGGGCTTACCCATTTTAGGATAGATTCACTGTTTTTCGGCGTCCTGCTCTCTTACGTCGTTCACTTCTTTCCCAGTGTCCTGGAGTCGATCGTTCGGCGCTTTTCCTACATCCTACTCACCTGTGTAATCAGCTGTATCCTAATCCCAATCTTATTTCCCCTGGCGGCGAGTCGTTTCTCATACACGGTTGGCTTCACTGTGCTGTACCTGGGCTCTGGTGCACTTCTCCTGCTTGCCCTTTTTTCGCCTTCACGAGGACAAGCAAGGGCCGTGCGATTTTGTGCTCCTGCTCTCATTCCGATTGGAAGGGCCTCGTATTCGATATACCTATGGCACATGTTCATGTACTACGTTTCAGGGCACATTTTTTTGAGTCCTGCATCGACTACATACTCGTTTGCCTTGCATGTGTCAGCCTATCTTGTAGGAAGCGTTGTGCTAGGGATGCTCATGTTCCGATTGACCGAAACTCCCTCACTTGCGATTCGCCAAAAGCTCTTTCCGTAATACTTTCACCTCTTTCCGCACCTTCTCTGGCGTACCCCAACTATCGCCAACTCGACATCCAAGGGATCGTCGCATATCCAACTGTAACCTCAGGGAACGCCCTTGCTTCGACCGATAATCAGCTCATACATTCGCTTGCTGAACAACATTCTTGGCTCCTCAATTCCCTTTTAATCGGAACGAAGGTGATCTTGTTGCGACACGCGAGAAGAAAGACTGGGGTGTACCAAAAAAGTGGGCAAAGGTGGGCTCCTTTAATAGGGCCCCGGTCAGGACGGCTCTACGGTTACTAATTATTGCCGTACACAGTTTGGGTTACAGATCCCGATCAGCACTTTCGCTGCGGCAACAACATCTTGTTTGTTAGCCATCCGCTTGACTCACATGATCTTCTCCTGCTCATACGCGAGGTATGGCACAGCTTTCTTGAGGACAGATCAGCGCTTGATAACGCCATGGATAAGATCTTCTCCGAAGTCGATTTCACCAACTATCTGTAGAGGCTTGCCGCTCTCTACCACGTGCGGGGCTGATTTCCGCGCGCTCTTGATACTTGTAATTCAAACTACGCCCCTCTGTCACAGCGAAGGGTGATACTTTTCGGGGAAGCCGCTCGAAGCACTCAAGCGCTCGGAAGGCTCTACTGAATTCTCATCAGGGCACTAGAAAGCATAATTTGTATTACTTTCTCCCGCACTGAGAGACATCGGGTCTCAAGGTTTTGGTTCGATAAAGGTTTTATAGGAAATGGTGCCCTATGAACGATAATGATTATTATCGTCGGCAGCAAGAGGAGCGAGAGCGTCAAGCTCGAGCTGACGAGGAAGCGCGCCGCCAACAAGAAGCTGCTGGTTACTACGAGCGACAAAGGCAAGCACAAGAAGCTGCCTTCCAAGCTCAACGTAATCAAGCTGCTCAGCAAAATGGTGGCTGGTACGTATAGCGCTCACTCGTGATACGGTCTAAACCTCTGGGTTAGGAATTCTAACCCGGAGGTGGGGGCTCAGGCACTAAACAAACAACACTCGGTTTTCTACTCGATGTCTCTCTCCAATTCTCTCGCCTCCCGGAACGTTGTAAACCCAGCCGCTATGCCCCTATCTCTGGTACACCGCCACGGCGATTGAGTTGATGGGTGATTAAGCCGTACTTTTTTACGATTTCATTCGGTCATCCTGATTTAAAGGAGACGAAAGAAGGGTAGCAAATAAAAGAGGCTGCCTACCTTAAGGAAGCAAGGCAAAACCTACCCGTCGCGAGAAAGTGGAGGTTGGGTTGATATTCGATTTTCGCGATGTGGAGAAACCGCAGGCGTATCCGCTTCGATACACCGAGGATTTTTCCATATCACGAACATCGGAGAGCAACCCAGGAACCGCTTTCGCAGCAGGGAGGAGGGTGCCCTGCTGCGCTAGGGTTCTTTTACGATGAATGATTTTGCTACAGACTTAAGCCCCCGACTTCGAGGCCCAACCGACTATGTGGGGCTAGAATCCATTCACCGTAAAACCTCCATCAACGCTCAGACATTGGCCCGTTATGTAAGAGGCGGCAGGTAAGAGCAGAAAAGCGATTGCAGACGCAACCTCTTCGGGTTCCGCAATCCTCTTGAGTGGTGTGCGACTCAAGACTTCTTCCAGGTACTCTGGGTTGCTTAAAACGCCCTCTGCCAGCGGAGTGCGTGTATACCATGGGGCGACCGCGTTTACTCGAATGCTGTCGCTAGCCCACTCTACTGCCAAATTCTTCGTAAGCTGCACAAGCGCAGCCTTAGTCATGCCGTACGGAGAGCCCGTGCGAAGGTGTGTAAGACCTGCTACAAACACAACCGAGACTACACTCCCCTTGCTCTGTGCGAGGAGAGGATGCAGTTTGCGCGACAGCTCAAAAGCCGAGATCAGATTAGTGTTGATGATGGAGTTGAACTCTGCTGACGTGTAATCCGTAGTGCGCTTGCGGATGTTGGTTCCGACGTTATTCACCAGCGCATCAAGTCCGCCGAAGGAGCTAACCCAGTCTACGACCCTCTCGCGATCGTCTTCATTGCTGACGTCTGCAGCGATTCCAAGAACCTCTAACCCAAGCTCCTTCCATTCACGAAGCTGGGCCTGCAGAAGATCGCTATCTCGTGCGACCACAAGGGGGGTACCGCCTAAGTTTAGCACCTCACGAGTGGTGGCATGTCCGATGCCCTTGGTACCACCTGTTATCAAGATGCGTTTACCTTGCAGTGACCATCGGAGAGTACTCATAGCTTGTATCTGAAAAATCTGTTGTACGAATATAATCGGTGTAGTCGAATCGGAACTTTCCCGCAATAGCAGGGGCTGCGCAGGCAAGAGTTCGTAACGCGGTCCAAAGCCTCTACCTAGTCCTTTTCCTCTTCTTCCTCCTTCTCATCATCCTGCACCTGCACCGGCCTCCTCGTCATCATCAAGAAAAAGCTCTAACGAGTAGCCCTTTTCTCTATGTGCATTCCTGCTTACCAGGGCCAAACTCAGATCAATCGTATGCTCATCTGGATATCCCGAGGAGAATTAAGAAGCCGGTGCAGGTGCAGGAGGATGATAAGGAGAAGGATTAGGGGGAGGAGCTAGTACCACTCGTATGCCAGTTAGCGGATTTTGGGGTGTTCTCTCACTTTCACGATGTGGAAAATCCTCAGTGTATTGACGCGGATACACCTGCGGTTTTTTCACATCCCGAAAATCGAATATCAACCCAACCTCCACTTTCTCGCAACGGGTAGGTTGTGCCTTGCTTCCTTAGATTCCTTGAATTGCGTACAATTCCACTATGGCCCTTAATCTTCATTCGCGTACAAGCGAAATGGGATCAACTCACGTGCCCCGAGATGCTTATCTCGCATTTGGCTCCGCCGAATCGGCTCGGGTACGGGAGGAAGAGAGTTATTCGCGTTCTCTGGCTGTGCTCAAAATCTGTACCCGCGCCGTACACGGTGCTCAAGCAGCAGAGCACCGCACCACTCTCTGCGAGAATCTATCAAACACCTTTGACGCACAGATGGTTCCAAGCGAGTTAGTCAGAAGTGCGCTCGCTTCCCTACTCGCTCGTTTCTCACCTGAGGCTGTGGTTCGAGATATCGAACGATTCCGAATCGAGGATCCCGCGCTCGCTCAATTTACGATTAAACGTCTGACATGGAATGCTCCACGTATTATTGCTGAGCATCTATCCGAACTAAGCGCGAGATTCGATCTCCCCGTTCCTGGACTCCTGGAGATTGCATCGGTAGCAGCGAGGCGCGATCCAACCGGAACCATTGAGTTCGTTCCTACGTATGGATTAGGAAGGGAAGATTTGTTCTCGATCCTAAAGCTCTATGTTTCGATTGACACATCTGCGCTCCCGTATCTTTTATCTTTGAAAACTGCGGCGGGAGCACCTAAGACTGCTTTAGAGCTTAGCGAACGGATAGCCCTTGCAACACGTACGATTGATCACGGGGGTGCAGGCACATTCCTCTTCTACTTCAATACCTTTTTTCCGGAGCCGGGGAGCTCCTCGAATCCCGTTACAACCTCTTTAATAGACAGAGCACTTACCACTCGTGCCGGAAGGGAATTTTTTCTCGAACACGGACTTGTAGGTCGCCTAAGCGACGCTCTCGTAAAGTATGTGACGAACACCCACACGATCGATTTTCAGAGCAGATCGATCACCAGGAATGACGAAGAGGTCGCCTGAGCCGATGAAGTGGAACAAAGATCGACCATCCTGTTCGTTGAAAAGAGGCACGATGCGACTCGGACTGTAGCTGCCTGTAGTAGACAGCTGAACTTATGGAGTATTCACGTTGCACTGTAGTGGCACGAGCACGTACCCGGGAAAAACCCTGATTCACAGACAGAGGAGACTAGTGGCGCAAGATGTTGGATCGGCTATACTATGAGGTGTGAATATACAGCCCGCGTTCGCGTCTTTCACACGGGCTCACGACCAATAAATAGACCTGGGAGTTATATGTCTGGTATCCGAATCAAACAGCTCTTTCCCGTTTCTGTTATTCTCTCCTCCATCATCTTTTCAGGATGCTCGGATGGCGGTCCTCAGTTGACCGGCGCCGAGACGGGCGCGCTCACGGGATCGGCTCTTGGTGCAGGGCTCGGAGCTATCATTGGGCATCAGACCGGACATACCGGCGGAGGCATCGCCATCGGCGCGGCTTCGGGGGCTCTGGGCGGCGCTCTAATAGGTGGCCAAGGAGATCGGCAAGACAACAAGAGACGCGATCAGGACGAGAGGTTGCGGCGGCAGGAGGAGGAGCTGGCTCGACAGCGCCGCGAGATCGAGGAGCTACGTCGTGGCGGTTCCTACGACCGTGATTCCAGATACCCACCCCCAGCGGACCGCAGGGATGACTATCGATACGACGATCGCGGCAGAGACCCCTACTACGATACTCCACGAGACAAATACAACGATCGCTACTAACGAGCTGCCGGAACGGACGGTGATACGCCGTCCAAGGACCTCAGGCAGGCAGTATTTCGGGCGGGACGGCGTTCTCGCCGTCCGCTCATCAGTCCCGAGAAACCAATGCCGCTGCGGCACCACCTCCTGCCGCGCACACACTGATAATCCCGCGCCTCATCCCCTTTCTCTCCAAGGCTTGGCACAGATTCATAAGAACTCGCCCACCCGTAGCAGCGAAGGGATGCCCCAACGCTATCGAACCACCAAAAACGTTGATGCGATCGCGCGGAATATCGCCGAGCGGCTGAACATCAGGATAGCGGGCCCAGCCACGTTCCCATGCTGACAGATTACACAGCACCTGCGCGGCAAACGCTTCATGTATTTCGAAGAGGTCGATCTCTCCGACCTGCAGCTTGTGGCGTTTCAACAGGCGTGGCAGGGCTACTGCCGGCGCCATCAACAACCCGTCACCCGGGGGCACCGTGGCGTATTCGATCCCGTCGAGATATCCGTAAATATTCATTCCTGAACTGCGCGCCAGCTCTTCGGACATCAAGCACACCACCGACGCTCCATCGGTTAGAGCGCTCGCGTTTCCGGCAGTGATCGTACCTGAGGGTCCGCGGTCGAACACAGGCGCCAGAGTTCGTAGCTTCTCGAGCGACGTGTCGCCGCGCACCAAGTTGTCCTCTGCGACACCACCGAGAGGTACGATCTGTTCCCGAAGAACCCCCTCATTCTTGGCCACCGCGGCCTGCACGTGGCTTCTTAGAGCAAGCTCGTCTTGAGCCTCTCGTCCGATCCGAAATTCTTGGGCCATCAATTCGCAATGCTGACCCATCGTGAGCCCGGTCGAGGGCTCTTTGGGACTTGGAGCTTGCGGCAACACAAAGCCCGGGCGAAAGCGCTTCATCAGCTTGAGCTTCTCAGAGACCTTGCGCGCCTTCGCCAGCGAAATGAAAAACTCCTCGCCCTGGCGCGGAAAGGTCAGGGTCGGCTGAGACATGGACTCACTTCCGCCTGCAAGCGCACACCGCACGCGCCCCTGAGAGATCGCTTCCGACGCCACCTGAGCAGCAACGAGTCCGGTGATGCAATTGTTCGCCACAAAATGGCCGTTGATCGTTTTCGGGAGCCCAGACCGCAGAACGATTTCACGCGCCAGATTCGGAATACGAGGATCTAGGAGTACCGTACCAAAGTACAGATCGTCGATCTGCGACGGATCCAATCCGAGCCTCTCCACACAGCTAACCACGACGTGCTTGCCGAGATCGAGCGCAGAAAAAGCCGAAAAAACACCAGCCGCTTTTACAAACGGCGTACGAGCACCACCAACGATCGCAACGCGCATCACGCCCTCCTCAAGGCAACCTCACAAAGCTATATCGCCTGTAAGGCTAGTAGACCTTAGGAGGTGGCGCAATGCGAACAACTCGGCATCAGACAGACGAGCCGAAACCCCAGCTTTGCCTCGCTTTCCTAAGCCCGCCCGAAGAGCTTGAGCTGCGGGTCCTGCAGCTCAAGTCCTGCCGGATGGTAGAGCTTGGCCTCAGCTTGTGTGGCGATCGCATCAACGAGCGGTTTGTGCGAGTCCTGCCGCAGCCAGAAGAACTGCCGTTCCTGCGCCAGGGTGCGCGCGAGCCGAGTCGTTGGTCGAGCAACACCAGCAGCCTGAATTATCGATCGGACCACGATAAAATCGGCGTGCTCACACAGCTCATGGGCGAAGGCCCCCGCATCCAGACGCCAATCCCCGTAGGGTAAGATCGGCGCGACCTGTACACCTACCTTCAATCCGAATCGCTTGAGGGCTCTAACCGTCTTCCACCGCTCTGCCACCGTGGGAAGATCAGGGGTGTAGCGTTGCCGAACCTCTTCGAGTGGGGTCTCGATACCTATCGAGACAAACGTGGCGTGGCGCAGCTTCTTCAACACCGGAAGACCGATTACAACCAGAGGCGATCGCGTCTGGATAACGAGACGCCCCGGAGCATAGCGCTCGAATATCTCGAGAAACCTCATGCTCGTCGCAAATTTCTCATCGAACGGATGAAACGGATCGGTTGTTGCGCCGAAAACAATCGTCGTGCGGCGCAGCTCCCCGCGAGAGGAGAGCCGTTCCAGATGTCGCTCTAGGTCGCCCAGAGGCTCACCTGACTTCATCACATACCGACTTCTGAGCGGTATTGGCGAGCGTCCCCCCTCCTCCAGCCCCAGCTCCAGGCCGGCCCCAGCCGGGTCGACCCGACCTATAGAGATTCCTCGAGCATACGAATCAACGAGGAGCACTGGATGAGTAGTCTTACTGCGTAAAGATCGTGGCATATTAGTGTCTTGCATACGGTTTTTCCCCAAGTTCGGGTCGGGATTATCCCGCCCCTACTGTTCCACTACGCACGTCATCCCCGGGAGCACGGGTCTGAGATATAGTGCACAACGAAGCTCAAACCCCCAGGGCATCCTACCGCGAGACCCATCTCGACCCTTTCCAAGTCGAGAAATGGCGTATAACCTCTTCTATCGGACCTGAGTTTAACCTTCTTAAACTTTAGAAGCCGGAAGGAGCATCAGAGGTTCAAACAACTTAAAGTTCCACAGGTAGTATCGGCACGAGCAGTTTAACGTTTCGGGGATTTACTTCTGGGAGAGGCTTGTTGAATAATCGAGAAGCATTTGTTTTTGAGGAGTTAAGTTATGGCCGGACATGTTGGAGAGATCGGCGACTCGGATTTTGCTGATAAAGTATTGAAGGCGACAACACCGGTTGTTGTCGATTTTTGGGCACCGTGGTGTGGTCCATGTAAAAGCATCGCCCCGGTACTCGAAGAGATAGCCAAAGAGCTAGACGGACAGGTAGCCATCTACAAAGTTAATGTGGATGACAATCCGAAGAGCCCGGCTCAGTATAATGTGAGGGCTATACCCAACCTTATTATCTTCAAGGGAGGGTCTGAGGTTGACCGCGTCGTTGGTGCCGTTCCCAAGGATCAGCTCGTAGCGACGATCAAGAAAGTTCTCTAAGTGGTACGGCTGCTTCGTCGGAGTCCCCTCCTGCGAGGCAGCCATAACCGGCGCCCTGCCGTACCTACCCCCTCCCCAGCCTCCTCGCCTGTCCAGGCGGACCCGCAAACGCCGCGCCGTCAATAACTTATTCAGCCAAAACGTATCAAGCTGAGCGAAAAAAGTTCGGGATTACGCCATTTTCCGAGGATTAGGTGTTCAGAGGAAGTGCGGCAACGCCGATAGCTCTTTCGAGGGGTACTGAACGACCTTACACCCTACGGGAAGCGAACTCAAAAATGGCACAACCTACTCTTAAAAGATACGACGCTGTTATCATCGACCCAGACATGACTACCCGCTCACGCCTCAAGCAGGTGTGCGCGTCCGTGATCAACTTCGGCAGGGTTGTTCCGATCGGCTCCTGCTTCGAAACGATGGAGCAGATCCGGGGTGACATGCGCGCCGACGTGGTGTTCATCTCTCATCACATCCCGCAAGAGCAGATCCCACCGTTCATCAAGGAGGCCAAAAACACCCCTGGTGGCCAAGACAGCGCCTACATCCTCGTGTTACCTACCAAGGAGCAGGCCAGTGGTGACGTGGCTCAAGCGATGATGATCGGAGCCGATGGCGTTCTGTTCGAGCCATACTCAGTCGATATCTTGGTAGAGATCACACTGCTTGCTGCCAAGGTGCGTCGAGAGCGAAGGGCGGCGCGCGATCAGGCGACCTTCAAGTTCTTGCTCAACGACCTAATCCAACAGATAGACGTAATCGCCTATTCCAAATCGTGCGGCTACGAGGTCGGCCCAGCCATGAAGCACTTTCGCCAAGCGTGTGCCGTCTTGACGACGATGGAGCCTGACTCCGTGGAGATCTGGTACAGGACAGCCATTGACTCGTTCGAGGCGGCACAGATACCGTCCGCTCTACTGCAACGTAAAAAGTACGGCGGTGCGAGCAATCGCGTAAAGCAGCGGATGAGCGAAAAGATTACCGCTGAGATCGGCAAAATAGCGGCTGCAAATCCCCCCAAGACCTCGTAAGAGCCCCAGGGGGGAGATTCACGGTAGAAAGCTCGACGTACTGGCTACACTGAGCGCGCGTGCTCTGTCATACGCACTCTCAGCCACGTGAAGCCCCAATCAGCCATAGTATCAAAAGCATCTGCACACAGAGACCCTGATAGTGTACCGTTTCCTCGGTAACATACGGGCCTTTGCCCGACACATTAGGAATCATCACACCGTGACCACATGCACCAAGCTCACCTTCAAAACCCCCTACAGCGCCATTGAGGGAGACCTCCTCGATGGGGCTTGTTACGAACTTATGGAACACGGGGCACTGGGAACTACGGTCGAAATGCCCCCTCTTCTGAGCTGCTTTGTGGAATCAAATGAGTTGACGGTAGAGAACTTCATACAGTTCGCTAAAGACCTCGGCCTCACCTTGCAGGATCGCCAGGAGGTCACGCAGCAGAACTGGAGCGAGCAGTGCCCTGAACTATGGCTTCCCATTCAGGCCGGCGACATCAAGATACTCCCTGTTCAGTCACCCGCGGACACGCAAGCGGTATCCCCCGACACACTCAAGATCATCCCAGGGCTCGGATTCGGCACCGGGCACCACCCTACGACCCGCATGATCCTCACCGTGCTCAGCCAACTCAAGACAGCTGGAAACTTCACCCCAACGAGTGCACTCGATATCGGAACAGGTAGCGGGATCCTGGCGATTGCGGCCACACGGCTCTTCAACATCGAGGTACAGGCGTTCGATATCGACCCTGCAGCGTTGCTCAACGCCCGAGATAACTGCGAGCTTAATTCGACGCTCGACACGGTACATCTTTCAACTACGCCGATTGAGGAGATGCGCGGAGAGTACGACCTGATCATCGGAAATCTCTATGGTGAAGTGCTCATACAGATGGCGCCCGAGGTCTCGCGGCTCGCAGCTCGAAAGTGCACCGTGGTCCTCTCCGGTATCACCGACCTGGTCCGCAACCTCGTCGTCGAGGCGTACACCCAGGGTGACCGCTGGACGATCATCGAGGAGTACGTCGAAGATAGTTGGGTATGCTTGGTGCTGCGCTCCGAATAAGTTGCCTTCATGACCTTGAGACGCCTAAACTAGAGGCAGTCGCGAAATGATAACGTAAATCGTGTGTGCCCTGATGAAAGCGATCTTCTTCGAACAACACGGTGGCATAGACGTTCTCAAATACGCGGCTCTTCCGACCCCGGAACCGAAACCCGGCGAAGCGCTCCTCAGGGTACGAGCCGTTTCGTTGAACCACCTTGATATTTGGGTGCGCCGTGGATGGCCGGGCTTGCGCCTCGACATGCCGCACATAACGGGCTCCGATGTGGCCGGAGAGATCGTCGCACTCAACTCCCCTACCTCGACCTGGACTACCGGAACCCGCGTGGTCGTCAATCCAGGAATACTCACCTCGGATGACGAATGGACCCGCACAGGTCAAGACAGCCTAAGCCCTGGATACCGCATCCTTGGAGAACAGCTAAAAGGCGGCTTGGCGGAATATGTATGTGTGCCGCTGAGTAACCTGTTTCGCCTGCCGGACACCGTTAGCTTCGAGGAAGGAGCCGCGCCACTCCTCGTTGGTGTCACCTGTTGGCGCATGCTCTTTGAGCGAGCGCGTATTCGCGCAGGCGAGACCATGCTCGTGGTTGGTGCTGGAGGCGGCGTAAACTCCCTCTCGATACTCTTGGGGCGAGCCGCCGGAGCAACCGTAATTGCACTCACCTCTGGCTCGACCAAGCTCGAGAAGGCCTTGGGCCTCGGAGCATCTGCCGCGATCGATTACTCCGCTCAGCCAGAGTGGCACACCGAGGTGCTCAAACTCACCAAGGGCCGCGGAGTCGACGTGGTAGTCGACAACGTAGGCGCGAAAACATTTGCAAAGAGCCTGAGAGCCGTAGCTCGTGGCGGACGAATCGTGACCGTTGGAAACACCAAAGGCTACGAGATCTCGTTCGACAATCGCCTCCTCTTCACCAAGCAGGTTTCACTGATCGGCTCCACGATGGGAAGCCGCCAGGACTTCATTGAAGCGATGGAGTTCCTGTGGGAGAAGAACATCAAGATACCGATCGATAGCGTGGCTCCTCTCTCGGAGGGTATCAAGATGATCAAACGCCTCGAGGATGGCCAGCAGTTCGGGAAGATAGTGCTGCTGCCCTAACGAAGCGAGAGTTTTTGCCTGGACTCCCTAAGCCCCGTACTTAAACACAGCCAGTACCGCCGCAAGGGTCACCAATATCGGCACCACAAACCACAGCTTCGAGGCCAATTGAGGCTTACGGTACGCCACCGCAACCAGGGCTCCCAGGAGTACCCAGATTACGAGCTTCCCTATCACCCAGGGCGCCCCCACGTCGAGCTGCCTCTTGGCAAGCATCCCGAAGCCAGCTACCAGAAGGAACACCAAGCCCAATCCGTGGGAAATCATAGCCCCCTTACGGAAGCTGTTTGACGCCTTCGTCCCGCCATTCATGACGTGCATGAAGATGCCGCCGAGTGAGAGGACAACCAAGGCTATCCCGAGAATGTGGACGATCTTGTAGAATTCGTAACTCATATGCCCTCCGTTAGGTGCGAGTGTGTAACGCATAAGCGACCAACCGGTCCCTGCGACACCTTAGGGTGTATGCCTCAAATACCGTGGCACGTCCAGTCCGCTACTTGAGAGCTTCAGCGTAACAGGCTAACTTACAACTACTTTTTCGCTTAAACTTCGGAGATTCAGATGACCTCAAGTGACCTGCTCAACCGCCTCGTATCGCTCACCAAGAGACGCGGATTCATCTTTCAGAGCAGTGAAATTTACGGAGGCCTCAAAAGCGCCTACGACTACGGTCCTCTGGGAGTCGAACTGAAACGAAACATCGCCGCCGAATGGTGGCGCACGGTGGTCCACGAACGCGAGGATGTCGTAGGCATCGACGCCTCGATCCTGATGCACCCACGGGTATGGCATGCGAGCGGACACCTAGCTGGCTTCTCCGACCCACTGGTCGACTGCCACAACTGCAAAGAGCGCTTTCGCGCCGATAAGGCGCCTAAGCTTCAACCCGGTCACGAAATAATGTGGATCAAGGGCGGCAAATCCGGCGGCGAGAAGGTCAAGGGAGTTGTAGGCGCGGGTGGATACGTATGCCCACACTGCGGAAGCTCCGACCTCTCTACCGAACGCCAATTCAACCTGATGTTCCGCACGTCGATAGGCCCCGTTGATCCGATCGAGGGCCTCCTCGATCAGATACACGGACAGGAGCTCTCACGCGCCGAACTCAAAGAGAAGCTCGACGAAGCGATTCGCTCGACCGCGATCTACCTGCGCCCCGAGACAGCTCAAGCGATGTTCGTGCAGTTTATGAACGTGCAACAGACGATGTCGATGAAGATCCCCTTCGGTATCGCCCAACAGGGAAAATCATTCCGCAACGAAGTCACCACGGAGAAGTTCATCTTCAGAACGTGCGAGTTCGAGCAGATGGAGATGGAGTACTTCTGTGAACCCGGTACGCAGAGCGAATGGCTCTCCTACTGGACCGAGCACCGCATGCGTTGGTGGCAGCGATACGCAAACAACAAGGATGCCTTCCGCCTCCGTCAGCATGAGCAGGACGAGCTCGCGCACTACGCCGACAACTGCTACGATATCGAATTCAACTATCCGTGGGGCTGGGACGAACTTGAAGGAATCGCTTCGCGAACGGACTACGATCTCGGGAAACACACCGAAGAATCGGGAGTCAAGCTGAGCTACTTCGACCAGCAGAAGATCGACCCTGCGACCGGCAAACCCGGCGTACGCTATACGCCGTACGTGATCGAACCAGCCGCAGGCCTCACCCGTGCGTGCCTCGCCTACCTGTGCGACGCCTACAGCGAAGAGGAGGGCGTCGACGCCGAGGGAGAGAACAAAACCCGTGTGCTCTTGAAGCTCAACCCGCGCCTCGCACCGTATAAAGTGGCCGTTCTCCCTCTGATGAAGAAGGAAGGCATGCCGGACGTAGCTCGAAAGATCGCGGCCGACTTCTACAAGGCAGGTATCAACTCCAGCTTCGACGAAGTGCAATCGATCGGCAAACGATACGCGCGCCACGACGAGATCGGAACACCTTACTGCTTGACGATCGACCATCAGACCCTGCAGGACAACACGGTCACGATTCGCGATCGTGACACGACCAAACAGGACCGAATCAGCGTCGACGGAGCGATTGAGGTCGTCCGTCAGCGGCTCGCGAACTCCTGATCGCTATGAGAGCTACCTCCTCGAGTAACGAACGTGGGCTCGGAATGTTCGGCATCTTCAACCTGGTGCTGTTCATCTCCGTGGTCGTAGCGGGCCTTGTAGCATTCATGCAGATAACCCCCGCCAACCCCTTGAGCCGGGCGTTCCTGGAGAAAGACCCTCCAGAGATCGCGTGGATTGAGGAGCCATTAGGAATCGGAGCCGATCCCCTTACGCTCAAAGCGCGCATAACCGACTCGGGCGCCGGTATCGATGAAATCCTCGTGCGTATCTCGCAGAAGAACCAGCCGCGCGAGCTGCTGAAACGCCAGGTTCGAGAGGGAGATGTTCACGCGCAAGAGATTGAAGTGAAGATCGATCCCAAAGCGCTCGAACTGCGCGAAGGCAACGCAGAGCTGCAGATCGTGGCCTTCGACCGCACGCTGTGGAACAACGGCAGCGATCTCCCCAAGACCGTGCAGGTTGACTTTCTCAAGCCACGCATCGAGGTCATCACACCCGAGCAGAACGGCGTCGCTGGTGGAACGGAGGTCGTCTTTTACAAAGCCCTGGGCAAATCGATACACCTCCAAGGAGTAGACTCCGGAGACAACCTCTACCCCGGATTTCCTGCCACTGCCTGGAGCGACTCTTTCAAGAGCTACGACCGTGTCTATTTCGCTTTCTTCCCGATCCCCACGACCTTCAACGAGCAGAGCCCTCCAATGAAGATCGTGGTGCGCGACCTAATCGGAAACTCGGCATCGGCCCCTTTCAGATACAGAGTAAGGCAGAAGCGCTGGGGAAGCTTCAAGGTAAATCTGAACGACGCGTCGGTAGCGATGCTCGTGGAGCGCTTTGCGTCGTATGCCCGAGCACATGCGATACCTGTAAGTTCCTCAGGAGACGCCGCCTCCGACCTGAAGACGCTGATTCGCGACCTTGCGCGGCAGGATGAAGCGACCCTCGAGGAAGCGCTCGGCGTATCGGAGAGCAAGCGCTGGTGGAACGGGCCTTTCGGTAAGCCGGTAGCCGGACACCCAACTAACGCAGTGGGCGACAAACGCTCTATCTCCATCAACGACCGAGAGATCGTAACGAGCGCGGCACAGGGAGCCCGGTTTGCGGTACCCACTCGAACGAACGTGTCAGCCGCACAGGCGGGTCGCGTTGTCCTAGTTGGCCAGCTAGGGCTACTCGGTACGACCGTGGTGATAGACCACGGCTGTGGCCTATCGACCGTATACGCGCACCTCTCCGAGGCGTCCGTGACGCAAGGAAGCGAGGTCACGAACGGACAAGCGATTGGTCGAACCGGCAGCACCGGCTTTGCCACCTCCGAGGAGGTCTATTTCGAGATGCGCGCGCAAGGCATTCCCGTCTCGCCGCACGAGTGGTGGGATCCAACGTGGGTTCGAGATCACATCGAGAACAAGATAAATTTCGTTCAACGCACGCTGGTAGGAGCTTCTGGGGAATAACCCACAGAAGCGCGTCCCCTTACCTGCTACGAAAGTAGGTATGAGGTTTTGATTAGCTTCTAACAGAGCTAGAACCGACCAATTAGGGACGACAGGAGGGGCTGGGGCTTTCGCTCCAGCCGCCAACTCGAAGTTTTTTCTCAGAAGGAGGAATCGCTCGATTACAGAGCGAACTTGCTCGTCGAGAGCTCAGTCGTCAACAAGGAGAACGTTCGAGCAACGAGAAGCTGCAGATTCGGCGCTCCAATGCTTACAGTGGAACCATTACCATCGGCGATAACCTTATACTGATTCATCAGCTCGGTCATCGCTGGGCGCACTGTGAAACCGCACTTCTCAACAAGCTGTCCCAAGCTACTGGAGACTTGCCCAGCAAGCTCCCGAGCATCGCCGCCTCCACCGAGACCTGCCAGCTTATCCAGATCGCCCTTGAGTTGATTCAACATCGTTCCAACCTCTGCCGAGGGCTCAACACGCAGTGCGCTGTACCCACTACGAGCATCCGAAAGGATCTGCTCCAGAGTGTGAGACTCCCCACGGGGCTGGCACCCTACCGTAGCTATGAGAGCAGCCGTTGAAAGAGAAAGGAAAAGGGAACGAACATTCACGCGATTCATGTGACCTATACAGTACAAAAACACACTCCACGGACCGTGTTAAGGCCCCGCCCGCATCCCTACGGGCACACAAACACCCTCTGCGAACACCTGCATCCTTTAACACTCCTGAGCCCGTGTCAACGGGTTACCCGTCCCGCATCAGTCAACTAAAGTCGACAACCCCCTTAAATACCTCCAATTACCGGATCAACCTAGCGTGTGGTTTCGTAAGGGGCCTACCAACCAGCCCTCCGGCGGGCATGATCGGTGTCATACGCAAGACCCACCCACACCTTTTCTACTCCTCATCCCCTTCTGAACCACGCTCTCATGCGCGACAATCAGACTGCTGAGCCGCCGTGACGCTTCAGTGACACACACGCACGAGAAACACCGCCTCATGACCATCCCCTTCTCCACGAAGACATTGCGCCCCCTCCTCTTTGCCTGGCTTCCCTGGGTCCTCACAGTCATGGTGATTGGACTGACCTCGATCTTTGCGTATCAAGCAGAACAAGCGGAGCGCGAACGCGAGCAGGCGCACTTTGAATTCGAGGTACAGGAGGCGCTCGACCTCATCGAGAATCGCCTTCAGGTGTATATCAATTTCCTGGTGTCTACCCGCGCCCACCTAATGACTCAGAACAACATCCGCGCGAAGAACTTTTTTCCCTACCTATCCCAGCTCGACATCGAAAGGAGTTTTCCAGGGCTCCGCGGGGTAGGCTACGCCGAACGCATTCAGGACACCGACACAGCCGCCCTGGTCGCTAGGATGCGTCAGGAAGGCTACCCTGAGTTCAGCGTCGTTCCGAACGAGGCAGATGGCGACCGCTACCTAATTGTGTACCTGTATCCGGAGGACGCAGCGAACCGCAGGGCGGTCGGCTACGACATGTTCTCCGAGAACTCTCGTCGGACAGCCATGAGCACGGCGCGCGATACCGGACAACCTACCGCTACCGGGCCAATTACCCTGGTACAGGACCAGCCGATGCGCGCGCAGCCGGGATTTTTGGTGTATCTGCCGATATACGCGAAGCCGCACCCGAGCACCCCCGAAGAACGGGCCGCTTCTATCGTAGGATTCGTGTATAGCCCATTCCGCTGGACGGATTTCCTCGGGGGCATCTTTGGCCAGGTGTCTCTGCCAGTACTGGATTTCTCAGTGTACGACGTAGCCGACCAACGCTTCCAGCGACCGCTCTTCAGCTCTGCCGGATTCCACCCTACCCTTCCCTCTGGTTTCAAACCTGAGCTTACGACCCAGCGATCGGTCAATCTGGCGGGACGAGCATGGAACCTTCAACTTCAAGCACGGCCAGCCTTCTACAGTCACGGACGTACAATCGCGAGCGAGCTGATATTACTGGTCGGAGCGCTCATGACCCCCATCTTCTTCGCTATGGGGTGGCTCGTTACGTGGGCACATCGTCGTACAGAGAGGCAACGTGAGTGGCTACGTGTCACTCTCGCAAGTATCGGCGACGCTGTCGTGGCCACCGACAACCGCGGCGACGTGCTCTTCATGAACGCTACAGCCGAACGGATTCTGGGCTGGAAAGAACACGAGGCTATCGGCCTTCCGAGCTCACACGTCATCCAACTATGCGACCACGACTCGGAGCGACGGCTCGAAGATCCAGCTCAATCCGTCCTGCGCTCTGGGCAAGCTATGACACTGTCGGGGAATCTAGCGATCAAGCACCGTTCTGGAGATCTCATTCCGATCGAAGACGGCACCTCTCCGATCATGAGCGATTCGGGTGACATCACGGGAGCCATCCTGGTGTTCCATGACGCTACTGCTCGCAAACAGAAGGAGCGCCTCGACGCGGCAACCGCCGAAGTCGTGCGCATCTTGGCGTACGCATCCAACCTGGATCAGGCTGCAGAGGAGCTCACCAAAGCGGTATGTCATGGACTCCGCTGCGACGGAGGAGCGCTCTGGACAGCGGATGATTCCTCCACTCGATTACGACGCCGCGGAGGCATCGGCAATCTGCACTATGACGACACCTTTGCTCAGGAGATAATATCGACCGGAAAGCCTGTGTGGCGCTCCTTTGAAGGCGAACATCAGGAGCAGGTTGACCCGTCGTGCGGGACAGGCCAGATAAGAACGATTGTAGGCTTTCCTCTGATCGTAGAGGGGCGGATCCGCGGCGCACTCGACCTCGTAGCTCAGCGACAACTCTCCCCTGACGAGACCACAGTTCAGTGGCTGGCGTCGTTGGGCTTACAGATCGGCCAGCTCATCGAACGCAAACGGGAGGAAACCCGTCGCAGAGCCATTATCGAGGGAGCCTTTGACTCGATCATCTCTTTTGATAGCAAAGCAGAGATAGTCGATATTAACGAAGCGGCAGAGACAATGCTTGGAGTGCCTCGGGAGCAGCTTCGAGGAACGCCGATCTCCTCTATCCTCGACCTCCCAGACTTTGCTCCTGAACGCTTGAGTGGGCCGGAGCACGAATCCCTCCTCAATCGCGTCACCACGGCGACAGGACGGATACCCAAGGGGGATAGCTCTCTGTCATTAGAGATCACCGTCACGGAGGCAGTCCTGGAGGGAAGCCCTCTCTTCACTGCCTTCATTCGCAACGTCTCCGAACAAACCAAGCGTCACGAAGAGCTTGCCATCCAGAATCAGATCCTTCACAACATGAGCGAAGGCGTCTGCTTGGCAGACGAGGCCGGGCTCATCATCTTCAACAACAAAGCCCAGGACGAGATCGTGGGATACTCTGCCGGAGAGATGATCGGTAACAACATCGCTCTCGTACTCGGAACCTCTCCGACCGGCGCTACCGATGCCCTGCATGGCTTTCGCGACGAGATCGAGATACGACGACGAGACGGATCCACAATCACCGCGCTCACCCAGATCTCAGAGATCTCATTTTCGGGAAGACGCTACTTTCTCTGCGTGCAGGACGATATCACGGATCGCAAAAGAGCCGACTCGGCCCGTGCTCAGCTACTCGAAAGCGAACGTGCGGCACGTAGCCAACTGGAGCGCGCGAGTCAGATAAAGGACGAGTTCCTCGCCACCCTCTCACACGAACTACGCACCCCGCTCAACGCCATTCTCGGATGGTCGCAACTAATCAAGCGCGGAATCCTCGATCAAGCGCGGCTCGATCAAGGCTTGGAGGTGATCGAGAAGAATGCTCGGGCTCAGGCTCAGATCATCGGGGATCTCCTCGACATGAGTAGGATCGTATCCGGTAAAGTGCGTCTCGAGACGCGCCCGGTTTCCATCACGTCGATCATTCAAGCAGCCGTGGAGACGATTACCCCCACTGCGGGCCTGAAAAACATCACCATCGACACACATTTGAGCCCCCTCTTGGGGACCCTCCACGGCGATCCGAACCGGCTACAGCAGGTCTTCTGGAATTTACTCTCGAACGCCGTACGCTTCTCGCATCCGGGCGGTCAGGTTGTCGTGGAGGGACACACCGTTCCTGATGGTGTACAGATCTCAGTTCGTGATTTCGGGGAGGGCATCAAGCCCGATTTCGTCGTTCACGTCTTTGACCGCTTTCGCCAAGCCGACGCCTCCACCACTCGCAAACACGGCGGCCTCGGACTGGGGCTCTCCATCGTCAAACAGCTCGTCGAACTCCACGGCGGCGAAGTACGCGCTTCGAGTGGGGGGCCAGGAACCGGCGCCACCTTCACCGTGACGCTCCCACGCACAGGGGTTAGGCCCAATCAAGAGAAGCCCGACGAACCACAACACATCAGCACTCGACACCCATATCAGAGTGACATGCCCTCGCTCGAAGGTATGCGTGTTATAGCAATCGACGACGAAGAGGATGCGCGGAACCTCATGAAGGTTATCTTGGAGGAGCAAGGAGCTATCGTGACCACGGCCGCATCGGCCAGCGACGCGATGCTGGCCCTCGAGCGTGACAAACCCGACCTGATTGTGAGCGACATCAGTATGCCTGATGAGGATGGATACACCTTCATACGCAAGTTGCGTGCTCGAGGAATGGAGCACGGAGGTGCGATTCCGGCTATCGCCCTGACAGCCTTTGCGCGTCCCGAAGACCAAGCGCACGCATTGGCGGCGGGATTCCAGATCCACCTCAGCAAGCCGATCGATCCAGCGCGACTCGTCTCTTCCGTCGCCCGCATGCTAGCTCACTGACACGGCGTCGAAAGACGGATTGTGCCCGAGCCCGCCCATCCGATATCGTCGGCTGTGAACCCACCTATAGCGCGAGAATTGGGAGTAGGTTGATATTCGTTTTCCCGGTCGTGAAAATTGAATAGCAATCCACGCTCTGGTTTCGCAGCAGGGAGAGGGTTTGCCTCGTTTCCTCAGGCAACACGGAGCTCAGAATGGAACTAATCTTTCAACGCCTAGAAGTTTTACTCGTGATATCGTGCCTAGTCGCAATCCTGGCGCGCAAGCTACGATTCCCGTACACCGTTGGATTATTGGTAACGGGGCTTATCCTAGCGTCGCTGGGTGTGGCCCCCGAGACCCACCTCTCCAAAGACTTGATCTTCACCGCCCTACTACCCCCTCTGATCTTTGAGGCAGCTTTTCAAATCCCGTGGAGCAAACTAAAACCGGACCTCTTCCTCGTGACCACACTCGCAACCGGAGGGGTATTCTTAGCCGGCCTGGTAACGACCCTCGCTCTGGTATACCTCGGCGGACAATCCTGGCAGACGGCCATCATCATCGGAGTTATCCTGTCAGCTACCGATCCAGTTTCGGTTCTGGCTCTACTCAAAGAGGCGGCACTTCCTGCGCGAATTCACAGACTGATCGAGTCCGAAAGTCTCTTCAATGATGGCACCGCAGCCGTACTTTTCACCTTGGCACCGATCATCATCGCCGGCAGCGCGAGTGCTGGTCAGGTAGTCGGAGCAACGGCCCTTGCAATAGCTGGTGGTGTAGGTATCGGCGCAGCGATCGGATTCCTCTCGCTCCTTCTGAGCAGACGAACCGAGGACCACTTAGTCGAGATAACCGTAACGGTAGTGGCCGCATACGCCTCGTTCCTCGTAGCGGAGGAGATCCATGTCTCAGGAGTATTATCTACCCTGACGGCCGGCATGATACTAGGCAACCTTGGCCACCACGGGGCGATCTCCGAAGCGGGTCGTGAGACCGCGCACTCCTTTTGGGAGTTCGCAGGGTTCATCTCCAACTCTCTTATCTTCCTGCTGATCGGAATCGACGTATTTTTCTGGCGACAGGGCGTCGTTGCGCAGCTCGCGCTGTGGACCATTGCTGCAAGCCTTCTTGGTCGCGCCTGTGCCGTCTACCTTGGCTGCCTTCCTTTCCGGCGATCCAAGCTCGCAGTCCCCCGCAAGGTACAACACCTTTTAGTGTGGGGAGGACTACGGGGTGCCCTGGCGCTCGCGCTCGTGCTCGGCCTTCCGGAGACCACACCGGACAAGACCTTGATCACATCGACGGTTTTTTACGCAGTGGCTTTCTCGATCGTTGTGCAAGGTCTAACCGTAGGAAAGCTGATTCGAAACATCGCTGCCGAGGCCCAACTGCACTAGACCTTGTACGCTTGTATGAATCTGCCCCCTCGCTTCAAGGATCGCTCACTTCGTCGATTCATTCATTTCTCCGAGAACTCCGCCCTACCCCTACTTCTTGCGGCGATCGTGGCGGCTATCGTGTGGGCACCGCGCCTGACTGATGCGCTGTTCGTCGACGAAGCAGGTACATTTTGGCTGATCCAAGACGGTCTCGTAGAAGGAGTGCAGCGAGCTCTCTCTAAAACCGGGCAGTCATGGTTTTACACCGCCATACTCGCATTATGGACCTCCGTGTTTGGAATGAGTGAAATAGCCCTACGACTACCCTCGATAGCGGCAGCCCTCGCCACGTGCGCGCTGGTCATCCGCATCGGTCGAGACAGGGGAATCGCCTCGCCAGGGATCGCGGGCATCCTGGTGGCGCTGGCACCCCTGATGACATTTGCAGCCACCGTGGCGCGACCCTATGCGCTTGGATTATTTTTCTCTACCCTTGCCATCGCATGCCTGCAGTCCTGGACACGCAGAGCGAGCACAGTCAGCTTGTACGCAACGGTCATCGCAACTGTGTGCGCCATATACTGCCACGTCACCTTTGTCGCCTTGCTGCTGATGCTCGGTGTCGTTCTCATCGAGAAGAGAGCATATCAAGGTCACCTAAGACCGCTGCTCAAGGCATCGTTAGCAGTGCTCCTGGGATTGAGTCCTACGTTACTCACGTTGTTCTATATGTCTCACGACCAGATTTCGAATGTGGCCATCATACACGAGCCGCCGAGCGGCCTGGCGCTTCTGACTCACTTCCTCTCCACGATCATGCTTCTCGTGCTTGCACTCGTCGTTGCCGCCAGAATTACTATCTTTCGGCGCCCACCGAGGCTGCAGTCGAAGCCATCCACCGAGGATCAAAAGGTTGCTGCGCTACAGCTGCCTACTGTGTGGTCGGAACTTCGATTTGGCCTGGCTCTGTACCTCGTTCCGAAGATGTTGACACTAGGAGTTGCACTCACCGTAGATCCCACCTTACTGGTCCCTCGCTACAGTATATTGTCGAGCGTCGGAGAGGCCTATACCGCTGCGGTGCTCCTATCTACCATCTGGTCGCGACTGTGGATGATGAGTCTCAGTGCAGTAGCTATCGTGTCGATGCTCCTACCCTACGTCATAGCGACTCCTCCCGACACGGCCTGGCGACCTATCATAGAGCGGTCACACGCGATCACATCACGAAGCTCCTGCACCTTTTTTGCGCTGGTGGGATTTGCTGAATCCAAGCGTGTAGAACTCCTGACACAAGAGCCGACACATTCCTTTATCAAGTCACCACTGACATATTACAGGCTAGAGCCTGCAGTGCTACTTCCCGCATCAACGGATTCCCAAAAAGAGCAGGATTACATGGCGAAGATGGTCTATCCCAAGGCCGCCTCCAGCACATGCAATCTTATCCTGGATTGGCGGATCGTCGACTCCGCACCGACTACCATGTCGGGCCCGCAGGCCCTTGCGAACGAACTGGCTCGACGCGGATGCTCCACATCTGCGCCTTTATCAGCTGGCCTTGTCACGCTTACCGAGTGGCACTGCAGGTAGTATACGCGACGCGTCGCTGTTTTGCGCGAGCAAAACGAGCATCAAGACGAGCCACTTATTCTTTCCAGCATAGCCCCGGGTGCGATGTATTACCGATACGATCTACATGTATTTTAACAAAGAGAGCAGCGAGAACAGAGAGGGGGGGGGGGAAGATTCTCTTATCCAATAGGTCATCGGCTGTGCTATGGAGGTGCATCGAATCCTAGGACCCGGATTACCCGAGTCAACTTACGAAACATGCCTCGCGCATCAACTTAAACTCGCTGGACTCCCTTTTATCAATCAGGCGGCGATGCCAGTTGATTACAAAGGTATCGCACTGGAAGGACGGTATAAGACGCCTATTTCCGTCCCCCTCTCTGTTCTCGCTGTCCTCCTTGTAAAATTATCCTCACTCACGCAACTCATGCGATGTATTACCGATACGACCTACATGTATTTTAACAAAGAGAGCAGCGAGAACAGAGAGGGGGAAAAAGATCCTCTTACCCAACAAGTCATCGGCTGTGCTATTGAGGTGCATCGAACCCTAGGGCCCGGATTACTCGAGTCAACTTACGAAAAATGCCTCGCCCATGAACTTAAACTCGCTGGGCTCCCTTTTATCAATCAGGCGCCTATTTCCGTCCCCCTCTCTGTTCTCGCTGTCCTCTTTGTAAAATTATCTTCAATCACGCAACTACTGCGATGTATTACCGATACGATCTATATGCATTTTAACAAAGAGAGCAGCGAGAACAGAGAGGGGGAAAAAGATCCTCTTACCCGACAAGTCATCGGCTGTGCCATTGAGGTACATCGCACCCTAGGGCCCGGATTACTCGAGTCAACTTACGAAAAATGCCTCGCCCATGAACTTAAACTGTGTCCGTCCTCTATCCGACAGGTTTCTTTTTCCAATTCATCGGCAGGAGGCTGACGGCGGTATCTTCTGAAGCGACGTTAACTCTCACGAGGACATCTGAGAGCCACTCCCAGGGATTAACCTTAT
>JBIIOE010000146.1:0-8092 GCA_044337105.1 Bdellovibrionota bacterium
TCTTCTGCTTCGGTTGACGATATGCGGGCTGCGACTTCGTCAAACTTCGCGCAACAATCCTCAGTGTATCTCAGAGGATACACCTCCGGTTGTTTCGCTCGTTTTCCTCGTCTCGCCTCGCATCTCGTCAACCTCGCTACGAAGCTACTTTTGAGACCAGTTCTAGAAGTTCCGATCGCCAAGGATGAGGATGAAGAACAACGGCAGATAGATGACCGAGGCCTTCAGCAGGACCTTAGCATCCTGAACGGAGCGCGTACGCCAGAGATTAAGACCGAGTGCGAACATCACGAGCCCAGACAGCGCTATACCCCATGCGTAGAACGCTCCAGCCATACCGAACATGGTCGGCAATAGGGATGCAGGAATAAGCACAACAGAGAACCAGATAACCTGCAAAAAGGTGCTCCTGCCGTCTGGCTTAACGACCGGCAGCATCTTGAAACCACCTCGCTCGTAGTCATCTCGATACATCCATGCGATCGCATAAAAGTGCGGGTGCTGCCAAATGAACAGTATGAGGAATAGAATCCAAGCTCCAAGGTCGAGGCTTCCAGTTGCTGCCGTCCATCCACCCATCGGAGGAAGGGCACCGGGAATTGCACCTACCACCGTGTTCCACCACGTGATCCGCTTAAGGGGCGTGTACACCAACACGTAGAGGAAAACCGTCAAGAGCGAGAGAAATCCGGTCAGCAGATTGACCTGCCAAGCTAACAGCGTAACCCCAAGCAGCACCAACACCAAGCCAAACGAAAGCGCCTCATTGGGGGTTACCAACCCGGCCGGTAAAGGACGCTTCTTGGTTCTGTGCATCTTCAAATCACAGTCCCGCTCGATGTAATTGTTGAGAACTGCCGCCCCTCCCGAGCTGAGAGCCGTTCCAACGAGCATCAGTAAGAAAGTATCGAGCGGCCGTAGACTCTTGGCGCCAAGGAAGAAGCCGGCTGCGCTCATCACCAAAACCATGACGAGAATACGTGGCTTGGTAAGACACACGTAAGCTGAAACCTTCTCGTTGTGAGGGCGCGCATGAGTAGTCATAGTCGTTGGGATGTTATGGGCTGTGCGCGAACGTGTCAACGTCGGACAGGCACATTTCGAGACAGCTTATCTCCCGTAAATACTCAGAGAATCTACGCTCGCTCCTGAGGAAGGCGAGGCAAACCACTCCCTGCTGTGAAAGCGGATATTGCCTTGCCTCCTTAGCGAATAAGGGCCCCTCTGCGCTGTATATCCGTCGAAGACCAGTAAACCATGAGCACACGACCTTGAATGGCACTCACGGCCACGAAGGGGTCGTGCCAGAAGCGGGAATCTTGCGAATCGTCGCGGTTGTCACCCAGCACAAAAACGCTGTCGTGCGGGACACGAACAGGACCGAAAGAGAGGTCCCGTCCTCCAAGCCCCCAAACGGTATAGGGCTCATCTATGGCCTCACCATTAACCAGCACTTGGGCACCGCGTACCTCAACGGTATCACCAGAAACCCCGATTACGCGCTTAACTAAATTGCCCTCGAGAGCAGATCTCCCTCGATTCGGAGCCTCCGCTTTATGCAGAAAAACAACCACATCACCCCTAGCCGGGCTCGACCAATCCAGAACCGTCTCGCTCACGAACGGCAGACGTAGCCCGTACACGAACTTAGGAACAAGTATGTAATCGGAGTTCCTGAGAGTGGGCAGCATGGAGGTCGACGGGATGTAGAAAGCTTCGAACACGCTCCCTTTGAGTAGTACGATGAAAATCAAGAAAAAAACGGTGAACTTAAGCGTGCTCAATACCCACGCTACTGCGGAGGAGCGCATTCGAGATGCCGCAGGCGGAATAACCCCGAACACCGGCGAAGTGCCGGTCTGTTTCCATACCTCTTGAGCCTCAATACCCATCATCTCTTCGTGCTAGCCTAATTCGGACCGCTTGCCTGTGTTATGAATCGTTTGTGACAGGGTGATGCACAGGCCTGCGCGCAGCTACGGATCTAAGAGCCTGAAATCAGGATGTGGGCGGAATTATTATTGAGGCTCTTCGTGAAATCGAGTAGACAATACCCGCTAGCATGCCAGCAAAAAGTTGGTAACACGAACATTGAGCGGCAGCCTAGCTTTTTGGTTAATTAACGCTGAGGCGCGGAAGGCGCAGCACTACTCAATCCGAGAAAGCTCCTCGTCGATCTCACGCTGCAAGCCCTCAGAGATCTGCGGAGCGCTGTCGACATGCGCACTCGGAGCACTTGCGCGACGAGCGCTTGCCAATCGAATCGCCAGCAGCAACCCACCCACTAAGAAGGCAAGCGGAGCGACCCAGGCAAGGAGAGCAAATCCAGAGAAGCCCGGCACGGCTCTATACTGATCACCGTACTTAGCGAAGACCTCCTCCAGAACAACGTCGGGAGCGGTTCCTGCTTCGAGCTTTTGTCGCATCTCGGACTTTAGATCATGCGCCTTCGAACTTGGGCAATCGCTCAACGCTCGACCCGGACAGAACGGACTCATCACCTGCTGGTACAGCACCAAGGCCTGCTTGTCCAGCTCGTCATTGCTGCCGAGCGGGGATTGCTGAGCGCTGGCCACGTTCGTAATGACGCACAAGAAGATACTGAGAAAAACAACTAGAACTGGTCTCAAAAATAGCTTCGTAGCGAGGTTGGCGAGATGCGAGGCGAGACGAGGAAAACGAGCGAAACAACCGGAGGTGTATCCTCTGAGATACACTGAGGATTGTTTCGCGAAGTTTGACGAAGTCGCAGCCCGCATATCGTCAACCGAAGCAGAAGATACTTTTGAGACCAGTTCTAAGCTTTTCACGCTGGAAGACATGCCACACCATACTGAGCCCGATACTCTTCAATTCGAGCACGCAAGGCATCGTCGATTTGAAACCCAGAAGAATTTGGTTTGCCGAGGTATGAAATTACATCGTGAATCGAAACGATAGAAGAAACTGAGATACCCAGCTCCTGCTCGGCTTCTTGCACTGCAGAACAAGAGCCTTTCCCTTTCTCCGCACGGTCGACGAGGATAACAACCCCCGCCACTTCGACTCCGACCCTATCCCGGAGCACAGGAACAACCTCATTCAGAGTCGTTCCTGCTGTCACGACATCCTCGACCAGAACCACTTTCATTCCAGCCTTCAAAGGTAGCCCCACGAACTCTCCGCCATCGCCATGGGTCTTGGCCTCCTTGCGATTGAAGCAGAATCCCATATTGATGCCGAATTCACGCGACAAGCACATCGCCGTGGACACGCACAAAGGGATACCTTTGTAGGCAGGACCAAAAACCGCATCGACGCCCTGTAGGCCGCGCGCCACGATCTGCTGTGAGTAAAAGCGGGCAAGCTGCGATATCTTAGCCCCATCATCGAAACACCCCGTATTGATGAAATACGGCGCCTTGCGCCCTGACTTGAGCGTGAACTCACCAAACTTGAGCACCTGACTGTGTATGAGAAAATCTATGACTTCGCTCTTGTTCACCGTCGTATTTGTCATTCACCCACCTCATCTTTGACCAAAATGCGACCTTCGATCTGACCGCTGCGTACGGCATCTCCTGAGCTGTATGCCCCACTTTTCAGGAGGGCAAAAACTCCAGTGCAAGTATGCTCCCTATCCACCACCAGCGAAACTATCTTGCCGATAGTTTGACCGCTTGTTGTAACCACAGGAGCGCCGGTTAGATCCTCATGGACTCCCGCCAGTCGAATTCTCTCGAGAGTCCGCGGTAGTTTGCCTATCGCATCACTCCGCTCAATTACCTCCTGACCAACGTAACACCCCTTGGTAAAGGAGACGGAGTCCTGCATGCCGGCCTCCGTAAGGATCGTACTCTCGTTGATCTCCACAGGATACGCAGCGAACCCCCTCTTCCATCGCAGCAGGGCATACTCGTGCAGACTCAGCGCAGGCCCCCACGCCGCCGCGCAATGCGCCAGTACTTGCTCTCGCTCGCGAGCCTCGACTATGTAATCACACCCGCCGGCAGAAACGCGCGCTAAGGAAATAGTGCGCACGTCCGCGCCCTCCAACACAGCACTGTCGACCTCCACGCCGTGCACTACTGTAGTGGTCAGAGAGATATCTTCAATAGAAACCCTGTCAGCCACTATGTAACGACTCAGCGCAGCCAAAATAGTATTGCGCTTACCACCGTCACATACCAACAGGAAGGACTCATCACTTTCGACAAGTACCGAGAACAGGCCCTCGACCCGACCCTGCGGCGTCAATGCTGCTGCACGAACCACCAGGCCTACCTTGGCGCTTTTCAGATCGTTAGAGAGACGGTTGTTGAGATAGCGGCGTGCATCCTTACCAGAAACACGCAAAACAACGGCGTCTTCGAGATGTACCCACATACTGCTCATCGTATTACGGTGCCGATACGAGAAAGGCTATCCCAAGACCAAAAGATCAAAACGGCCTTTCCCTTCACACGGCGTACGTCGAGAAACGGGTCCGACCAAAACCTCGAATCCTTCGACTGGTCGCGATTATCGCCGAGCAGAAGGATCTTTCCTGGCGGTACAACGGCAGGGCCGAAGTTCCCCTCGAAACTCCCCCCTTCTACCCACTGCGAGTAGGATTCCTGCAGCGGCTCACCATTAATCAGAACTTGGGCGCCCCGCACCTCCAACGTGTCTCCCGCCAAGCCGACCACTCGTTTTATGATGTGAATCGCGGACTCATCCTCGTCGGGAGTTCGCGCCTCGTCAGGTCGCGTGAAGACCACCACATCTCCACGTTTTGGATCGCTCCACGTCACAACGGAGTCCGTGACGAACGGAAGGCGAAACCCGTACCAAAACTTTACAACTAGGATGTAGTCACCTACCTGCAGGGTAGGAATCATGGATCCAGAGGGGATCTTGAAAGGCTCTATTACACAGACCCGCAAAACTACAGCGATACCCAGTATCGTACCCAATGTAGTGAGGAACGAAACAAACTCTCCCCAGACTCCCTTCTTTTCTGTCGTCACACCGAAACTCCCTAGGCCGTGAGGCGTGCCCCTCACCGAGGGTTGATTGTAATCATCTCTACCCATAGCCGTCAAAACCTCAGTTTGAACTCCACAACAGACCGGCACACCCTCTGAGGGACAGACCTAAAAGCTTGTCATCAATACGCCTCTCCCGTTCGAGTTCGCGATCTTTCACACAGCGTTCGACAATTAGAGCGGCTAGGTACTGCGAATTATGACTCATCCTCCAAGGCCACCATGACGACTACTACACCGATAACAAGTTGCTGGAGAGCTCTTATGGCTAGCCTCTTTCATTCACGCCTTTGCTGGACCTGGATATTCGCTTCCATCACTATGTTCGGGGCAGCGCAACGCGCACATGCAATTCCTTTCGCCGCTGACACGACAAGCCGCGAAAGTAAGGCGGTAGCCACCCTCGGTAGCGCGCCGTTCTTCAACCACACCTATCGCCCTCTGACGCGAGATAGTCAGGACCTAACTTTCCAGGAATACCGTTATTCGAATGAGGAAAGCTCGATCCTCACAACTCCCCGCTTCCTGGCTTTTGTCACCTTGGATCACACGATCGACGACGCATTCAATTCTCCGAGACAGTGCGACAACGATCAGAAGCACGTCTATTGGATCGACGCCTTCAATGGGGTCCCTGTGTGCGTAAGCTATGACAAAGAGGGCTCTACTCAGGGCGGCGCAGACGGAAATAGCACACGGCCTAAGATAGGAGGCGCGGACGGCGACGAGGGAAGGTATGTCGTGTTTCAGACCGCGATTAATACTCCGACGCCTGTCCCTGGCTTCCCTGGAATCGTTCCCACTCCGTACTCTGAAGAACAACCCAATCTGTGGGGCAGGCGTGTTGCGCCATACGGCATTCAGCAAATAGTGGTGCACGATCGTAAGTGGGAAGAAACCTGGTTGTCGACCTCGAAATGCGTGGGAGCCGGCCAGCCAGCCGACAGAGATGCGAATCTATGGCACATTAGTACAGATGCTCAAAAGATACTGTTCAGCTCCTCAGCGACCAACCAGTACGACAACCTAGAGCCCGAGTGCCAGGACTTTGGAACCCCTGCCATCGCTGATGTATTCATACGCGACGGAAAAGATTGCGCCGCTCGCGGAGAATGCAACACCTCCGTATTGTTCGACGAGTACGACCTACATGCGGGAGACAAGGTCGTAAACCTGTTGGATCGCGACGCATCCAATCTAAATGCCAATAGCGAGCAATCGGTGATTGTCTTCGACACATTGGCTACGACACCGATCCGCTTCAAGCCAGACACCGCGGAGTTCTACGACGTCTACTACCACAAGAACAAACGATTCTCCCGCATCTCAGGCTCGGCAAGTATACCCCGATGCAGCCCCAGCGGCGAACTTCTACCGATAACCACGACCGAGGATTCCGCAAATGGTGACAGCAGAAATCCAGATGTTGACGGCTCAGGACGCTACGTCGCATTCGAATCAGAGGCGACTGACCTCGTCATCAACGAAAACGTAGCCGAAGTTCCCAACTTCATCTGCAAAGATCCTCTAACCGGCCAGAAGTACTTTCCTCACCCACTGGGCTTCGAATACATCGACACGAAGGGATTCAAGCAGATCTACCTCTACGATCACCTGAATCGAAAGATCGAGTTAATCAGCCACGCGCACAACTCCTCAGATGGTGGAAATGGAGACAGCGAGAATCCATGGTCGAGTGATGACGCTCACTACATCATCTATGAAAGCAAGGCTCGCAACCTCAGAGAAACCCAAACAACCGCGGTCAAAAATATCTTCATGTACGACCGCATTCAGAAGAAGACCTACTTGGTAAGTCCTGGTACTGGAGGCCTCGGTCTCAACCGCGATGCCACGCTCACTCACGTGAGCCCATCTGGCCTGGTAGTCGCCTACCAAACCAGGGCATCTGACGCAGCACCAGCTACTGCGGCCAACGGCGGATCCGTTGATACATCTGTTCAGCACGTGTACCTCGCTCAGAACAGCTGTCCTCTCGACACAGACGGAGATGCAGCACCCGATTGTCTCGATCTGTGCCCAGACGACTCCAAGAAAACAGAGCCTGCCACATGCGGTTGCGGAAACCCCGAAACCGACGCGGACGGAGACTTGACGCCGGACTGCAACGACTCCTGCAGCAACGATCCCGCAAAAATCGCCCCAGGCGCATGTGGATGCGGCAAGCTCGAAACTGACGATGATGGTGATGGGACTCCTAATTGCGTCGACGGATGCCCGAGCAACGCCAACAAAGGATCGCCGGGCGTGTGCGGTTGCGGCATCGCCGATACCGATACTGACGCAGACGGCACCCCCGATTGCGTGGATTTCTGCCCGACTAATCCCGCGAAATCAGCCCAAGGACAGTGTGCATGTTCAGACCTCAAGATCAACCCAGGCGTATGCGGATGCAATGTCGCGGACAGAGATGTCAACGGCAACGGAACAGCAGACTGCCTTGACCCAACTGCCGAAACTCAGCCAGAGGAACCTATGGTTGATATCACGGCTATTCGCAATGGAGGTCGCACTGTGTATCAGGTACTCGCCAGGCTCCAGCAATTCGGCAATGGCGCAACCTATCGCGTGACCATGAAGGGCAAGAAGACGCGCTTCAGCAAGACCATCAACAAAGGAAAGAACGTCGTAGGTTTCAGAGTGCCTGCAGACACGTACACGCTGAGCTACTCGGTCAAACTTGGCGATGTCACATCGAAGGAAACATCGGTCACCGTTAAAGTCCCCGGTGGCAAGCGAAGCAGCGGGGCTCAGCAGAGTTCGAGAGGCAAGAGGCGCTGATTCATCTCACATAAAAAACGAACGGCGTCGAGATATATCTTCCGACGCCGTTCGCTGTGTGTAGGTGTAGTAAAATGGCTCATCGCGTTTTAGAGTGGGTGATAGCGAGGTTGGAGATAGCGTAAGCCCTTGTTTGACCTATAAATCGCGCCTTTCCACGTGCTCGTGCACGTAAACGTGAACGTACCCGAAAAAGCAACTTTTTCCGCTCCCGCCCGAAATAGAGCAGTATGCTCGACTATGAAAAACTAGACGTCTACCGAACAGCGCTCGAGTTCGTCATC
>JBIIOE010000148.1:0-8007 GCA_044337105.1 Bdellovibrionota bacterium
ACGACGCACAGTCAGCGTTACCTTTGCGCTCCACCTCGGAGATCTGAACAAGCCTCGTCCGGCGTCCGTCCAGCTCCATCTCCCTGCAGATCTCCCTCAGCGGTGCTTCGAAGCGCCCGAACGAGAATACCTTCGACTCACGCACCTTCGGCTCTACTTTGGTGGGCTTCGCATCCGGAGGGGTAAAGCCGTCATTGTCGGCCATGGCATCAATTGCCCCAGTGCTACATACGAGCGCCGCGACACAGGTGACGCGCACAAACCGCAATACTCTAGCTGTGAGCTCGTTAATAAAAAACGATGCCATTTTTCCTGAGCCTGTTAAGAGGCACCCTCGTATCGAGGCGCCGCATCGGCAAAAGTAAAAGGCCCGCTGGATAGCTGAGCGAGTCAGATCCAGCGGGCCTCGAAGGTCGCAACGATCTGGTTACGCCCCAGGGTTCACTTCTCTCATGGTAAGACGGATCTTACCTTGTCTGTCGATCTCGAGAACCTTGACCATCACCTCGTCGCCCTCGGTGAGGACGTCTTCGACGCGGCGGATCTTCTCCTCGGCTATCTGCGAGATGTGAACGAGACCATCAGTGCCCGGGAGTATCTCTACGAACGCACCGAAGTCGGCTATGCGCTTCACGATACCCTTGTACACCTTACCAACAACAGCCTCCTGCGTGAGGCTCTCGATGATAGCGATCGCGTTCTTGACCTTCTGGTTGTCGTTGCTCGCGATATTAACGGTGCCGTCGTCCGATACCTCCATCTTGACGCCGCACGACTCGGTGATCGACCGAATAGTCTTTCCACCTGGTCCGATGACGTCGCGGATACGATCAGGATTGATCTTGATCGTGACGATGCGCGGAGCGTACTTGCTCAGCTCTTTGCGAGAGCCCGAGATCGACTTGTTCATCTCGTTCAAGATGTGCAGTCGGCCATCGCGAGCTTGCAGCATCGCCTTGTCCATAATGTCGCGGCGCAGACCCTTGATCTTGATGTCCATCTGGAGCGCGGTAATACCCTTTTCGGAACCGCACACCTTGAAGTCCATGTCTCCCAAGTGATCTTCGTCGCCAAGGATGTCGGTCAACACCGCATACTTGTCGTTCTCCATGATCAGCCCCATCGCTACGCCGGCGACCGGAGCCTTTATCGGAACACCAGCGTCCATGAGCGAGAGACTTGCTCCGCACACAGTGGCCATCGAGCTCGAGCCGTTGCTTTCGGTGATCTCGGAGACCACTCGAACTACGTACGGGAAGGTCTTGGTATCGGGCATCATGCCTCGAACCGCGCGCTCTGCGAGCGCACCGTGACCGATCTCCCGTCGACCTGGACCACGCATTGGCTTAGTCTCCCCCACCGAGAACGGCGGGAAGTTGTAGTGCAACATGAAGGTCTTGGTCTGCTCGCCAATGAGGTTGTCCATGCGCTGAGCTTCCGCCTCGGTACCGAGGGTGCTCACGACGATCGACTGAGTCTCTCCACGCGTAAACAGCGCCGATCCGTGGGCACGTGGGAGCAGGCCTACCTCGATCGAGATCGGTCGAACCGTTGTCGTGTTACGCCCATCGAGGCGCACACCGTCCGTGATCGCCATGTCTCGCACGAGCTTGTAGTGCTGATCCTCGAAGACCTTCGAGGCAACCTTAGCAGCCTCAGCAGCCTTCTCGTCTCCTTCGCGTACAAACTCCGCTATGAGCGCCTGCTTGGCAGCACCGAGCGCATCTCTACGAGCGAGCTTCTCACGCTCGAGTATCGCTTGCTTGATCCTGGGCGCTACGAAGTCCGACATCTTCTTGACGAGCGAGCTGTCGTGCTCCTTCGCCTTGAACTCCATCTTGGGCTTACCGATCTTCGCTTGAAGATCCTTCTGCATCTCGTTGATGACCTGAAGTTGGTCTTGCGCATAGAAAAGCGCCTCGAGAACTTCCGCCTCTGGCACCTCGTTTGCGCCACCCTCTACCATCACGATGGCATCGGCCGATCCTGCAACTATGAAGTTGAGGTCAGAAGTTTGAAGCTGACTCTTGGTCGGATTGATGACGAGCTTCCCTCCGACGCGCCCTACCCGAACACCCGAGACAGGCCCCTCGAAGGGCAGCTCAGACATCGTGAGAGCGGCAGACGCTCCGCACATTGCGAGTACGTCTGTATCGTTCTCGTCGTCCGCCGAGAGTACCGTTGCAATGACCTGCACCTCACGGTGGAACCCTTCAGGAAAGAGCGGTCTGCACGGTCTATCAATGAGACGCGATACGAGCGTCTCTTTCTCGCTGAGCTTCCCCTCACGACGAAAGAAGCCGCCCGGGATCTTTCCGGCCGCATAGGTCTTCTCGATGTAATCGACGGTCAGTGGAAAGAAATCCACGTCCCTCTCCGCTCCGAAGCAAGCGGTCACCAAAACCATCGACTCTCCATAGGTGACTAAAGCCGAACCTCCGGCCTGCTTTGCTATGCGACCAGACTCAATACGGAGTGTCCGGCCGTGAAATTCTCTTTCAACAACGTACATGTATATTTACCTCACTTGTAAAAATGGCGACGACTCACGGGCGTGAGCATTCGAGGGAATAAAGAAATCGGAGCCAACACTCTCCCTTAGGGCCCTGCGGGGCCACTTCAAGGCTTCGCCATGAGGTGAGTGCTGCTCCGACCACAGATGTGCTCGAGTAAGCTTTACTTACGGAGACCGAGAGCCGCAATTGTGCTGCGGTAACGGGCCACATCCTCGTTGCGCAGATACTGCAACATGCGCTTACGCTGAGAGATCATGTTCAACATACCCCTCTTGGAATGGTGATCCTTGGGGTTCGAGCCGAAATGCTTGGTAAGGGTCGTGAGCCTCTTCGTCAAAAGAGCGATCTGTACCTCGGGCGAGCCGGTGTCCTGTGAATTACGCTGGAACTTGGAGATGACATCTTGGGTCTCAAGGGAGGCCAAGTTAACTGCTCCTGCTGTTACATCTTCTACGTTCGAAGATTCCGTCATGGGTTTCTACCTTACGAATAATATCAGGTAGATACGACCGCACTGCAGCCGCTTCACTCTACCTTTTCACACTATGCTTACGCACTTAATTGCCGGGACAATACCAACGATACCCATAAAAGTCAAAGCACTGTCATACCTTGGAGGCACGACCAAGTTCTAAGGCGATGTTTCGATACAGCAGCTCGTAACGCTGAGCGCAGCTTGCAGCTGAATACGTGGCTGCAATCTCGTTGCGATCCTTAATGAAGGCGCCGCGATTCCCAAGCACCTCGAGCATGCGGTCCGCCAAGCTCACCGAATCGCCAATCTCTGCGATCGCCCCCATCCCGGAGGTGAGAACGGGCTGGCGAACCCCAGGGAGATTCGAGGCAACAACCGGGACCCCGTTCATCATCGCCTCGATCTGAACCAATCCAAACGATTCAGTCGAGTTTAAGCTCGGCACCACCAGGAGATCGGTGTTCGGGAACAGCTTGGCCATGCCAGTCGGAGAAAGAACCCCGAGCCACTTCCACCTTCCGGCCGCGACCAGAGGTTCAATTCGAGGAAGAACCTTGCGGGCGTACAACTCCTCGCTCATGACGTTCTGGTATTGCCCCGCGAATGCAACCATCGCGGTAGGATAGGCTTCAAAGACCCGTGGAAGAGCATCGAGAAGCACCTCTACGCCCTTCTCGGCAGCCAGGCGCGCCGCCATAACGATCACTGGTCCACGCGCGTCTGGGTTGAACTCCCTACGGTACTCTTGAACCTCCACCTCAGACACGCTCGGAAGTTCGACAGGCGGTAAGGTAACCTCGAGCTTGCGCTTGAACCGCGACAGATACTTCGAATGCTCTGCATAGTCCGTAGTGTACGTTACCACGCGATGCGACGCTCTGGCCGCGATGTCGTTCATGATATCGACGACCCGATTGACGAATTTGTTAAAGAGCGTCGGCACCAACTGCAGATCGCAGTGGTAGGTAATCAGGCAGGGAACCTTCCAAAGTCGCGCCCGCAACGCAACCCCTGCGGCATCGAACTGTGGCAGATGAAGGTGTACCACATCTGCATCACGCACATACTTTGTGGCAAGGAATCCAAACTTGGGGGCGATGCACCCTTTGCTCACACGGAAGGCTACGTCAACTCGGACGATCCTCACCCCCTCAACCACCTCCTCTTCGGGAAGCGAGGGATCGTAGCGCATGGTGAGCACGGTGACCTCATGCCCCCTCTTGACGAGCGCTGTGGCGAGCCGTTCGGCGTATATCGTGAGTCCACTCGTGTGTGGGCGATAATACGTGAGGACTACGAGGACCTTCATATCTCTCCTGCGGGTCAGCTGAATAGTTGGAGGTTGCTTTGCACCCATTGGTGCAACTTGGCTACCCCTTCCTCGACAGAGATCTTAGGCGCCCAGTCCAAATCCTGCTTGGCACGCCGAATGTCCGAGATGTAGGTGCGTTGATCTCCAGGACGCCAATCCGCAAACGTGGCCACCAGCTCGCGGCCGAACAGGCGCTCGAGTATCGGTCGTAGCTCGTGCCAGATGGCGATACTGCGCTCTGGGCCACCTCCGATGTTGTACACCCGACCCGCGACCTGGTCCCGGCGTTCGGCTACTGCATCGAACGCATCCATTAGATCGTCCACATGCAACAGATCGCGAACCTGCTTTCCATCGCCATAAACGGTAAAGGGTCGGTTCAAAGCGGCGCAAATGATGAACCACGCCACCCACCCTTGATCCTCCATCCCAAATTGACGAGGACCGTAGATGCAGCTTTGACGGAGCACGACCGTCGGAATGCCATAGATCCGCGCGTAATCGTGCGTATACTGATCAGCAGCCCCCTTGGAACATCCGTAAGGTGAATGAAAATCGAGGGGCATATCCTCCGGGACCCCGTGCGGAAGATCGGGGCAGATGTAACGCCCATGACGTTCTTCGACCTTCGTGAATTCGAGCCCTCCGTAGACCTTGTTGGTAGAAGAGTATATGACCAGCGGTTTAGGGGACATCACCCGCGCAGCTTCCAACACATTGAGTGAGCCGAGGGCGTTGATGTTGAAATCGTCGCGTGGATAGTTGACCGAGGTGGTTACTGCCACCTGACCTGCGAGGTGCACGACAACATCCACGCCACTGACCGCCTCGAGGACCTTGAGCTGATCGCGAACATCACCGGGAATGAACTCGAAGGAATCCCTGGGCAGCGTCTCCTTCAACCAGACTATGTTCTTTTGGGCCCCTGCCCGACTGAGATTGTCGAGCACTCGCACCCGTTCGCCGCGTCGAACGAGCCGTTGCACGTAGTTGGATCCTATGAAGCCGGCTCCCCCGGTTACTAGGTAGGTTTTGGCCATGGCGCAGAGTTCCTCTCAAGACTGCCAAACACCAATGTGTATACATCATGTGCGACTAGACTATCCATCCGTTATAAACTCCGCGACACGGATGTTGTTGTGCGATGCTGAGGCCGGTCACATCGGTGCGTGCGACATCACCTCTTTCGCACTCGGCAAGCCCGCTTCCTTGTACGAGAGCCTCTGTCTAGATCTTACGTAGCGGTCAATCTCCGCTCGGGTCGACTCCGTGCTGGGCCACACCCCGTTCGGACCTGTCGATGAACTGGATGAAGGCTGCGCACTTGGCGTTGTCGTGTGCCCGTGCTCGAACCGCCTCGACTCGCTCCTTAAACCGCATGCCTTTGGTGTCAGCGGAATCCCCTATTAGGATATCTCGATACGCTTTGCGCAGCACAGCGATCTCTTCCCTGCTGACTCCGCTTCGCTCGAGGCCGATGATATTGAGCCCCTGCAGCGTCGCTCTGTCTCCCACAGCAATGCAAAAGGGTGGAATGTCTCGCGTGACCATGGCGCCGCCACCAATCATCACCAGATCGCCTATCTTTACGAACTGATGAATGCCGACGAGGCCACCTATGACTACCCCGTCTCCAAGGACCACGTGACCTGCAAGAGCCGCGCTATTGGCCATGATGCATCGATTGCCGACCACTGAGTCGTGACCGACATGCGTGTTTGCCATGAAGAGATTGGCATCTCCGACCCGAGTTATCATCCCTCCACCGCTGGTGCCCGGCTGGAGTGTTGCGTACTCTCGGATGATGTTTCGGTTGCCGATGTGCAGCTCGCTCGGCTCTCCGCGGTACTTGAGATCTTGGGGGCGCGCGCCTACGGAGGAAAACTGAAAAATTTCGTTCTCGTCCCCGATCCGCGTGTTTCCCTCGATCACGACATGCGGACCGATCCTGTTATTACGTCCGATAGAGACGCCTGGGCCTATGATTGAATACGGTCCTACACTCGATCCCTCCCCGATGTTCGCCGAGGGATCCACGATCGCCGTGGGGTGGATAGCGGGAGACTGATGCAACATGAAAACCCCTATGCGGCGGCCGCGCTCAGGGTTCCCGATACGAGAACCTTACCGTCTACTGTGACCGTACCTTCCATGATCCAGAGTGGATTCCGACGACGGCTAACCTGCATGTGAATCGTCATCGTGTCGCCAGGAACTACAGGCTTCTTCCATTTGAAGTTATCGACCCCTACAAGGTAGAAGATCTTGCCGCTCGATGCTGCGACTTCCGAATAACGTGCCAACACTGCAGAAGCCTGCGCCATCGCCTCGATAATGAGCACGCCGGGCATGACTGGCATTCCCGGAAAATGCCCTTGAAAAAACTCTTCGTTTATCGTCACGTTCTTCGTCGCGGTGACCGACTGCCCCGGCTGAAGATCGGTGATCCGATCGATCAGCAGGAATGGATATCGATGCGGAATCCATTTCTGGATCTCTACTATATCCATCGTAATTTTTTGCTCGGTGACTTCCTGGACTTCCATTCCTACACTCCTTCCTAGAGAGCTATCTTTTTCTTGTCGAGTGCCTCGACCACCTCGGGAGTAATGTCGATTCGATCAGAAGAATACACGACTAATTGTTTATCTCGTTCGAACACAAAAGTGTAGCCCCTGCTCTTTGACAGGTCTTTGACTACTACGCTGATCTGCTCGATAACCTTGCCAATCTCGGCATCGTTCTTTCGCGCGAGATCCTCTTGCAAGTCCTGCACAGTCCTCTGAAGGTCAACCTGCTTCTTGGCGAGCGCCTCACGCTTCTCCTCAAGCGCTTGCCCAGAGAGTATGGAGCTCTGCTTCTCGAGGTCTCCCCGCTGCTTCTCGAAGTCCGCCTTGAGTTGGGAAAGCCTCGCCTGCCCCTTTTTTATCTGCGCCTCGAGATTGTTTCGAGCTGCCTTACCTACTATCGAGTCGTTGATGACCCTCTGTGTATCGACCACGGCGTACTTTATACCCTGGTCGGCAAGACACTGCCGACTCACGAGCGCGAAAGCGAAAATGGCAAGCACGCCAGCATTCAATCCTATCTTCATGTACATCCTCTTATTCACGGCCGTATTCTTCTCTGAGACGACCGGACAGGCAGTCCGGAGAGTAACCTCTGATTACCCCGCCTGTCGAGGGGCTACCCGGCTGATTTTATCGGACAAGAGCTACGATACATCCGTGCCAGGCACTCCGTTTTCCGCATTCATTCACCCGTAATTGTGCCGCGAGATTCTTGGCTCAGTGAATCTGTCGCGCCGACCTGCGGACCCGGTTCGTGGTCCTCTTTAGTAAGCGAGGCCTTACTGCACGGGGTTTCCTTTCTATGGCGGCGGAAAGGGACTCTAGGGCGCGAACATCCAATCCAGGGGAAAAATCCCCTTCGAATCCCACACCGGCATCAGCAGCATTGGCGGTTGATGCGTCATCCTTGGCTCCGCGCAGCCACATCGAGGCTGCGCGAACCCAGTGTTCGCGCTGCTCAAAGCGACTCTTCGTACGCGAACTCATAAAAGCGGCTATCGCGAGGTAGTACTTGAGCTTCCAACGGATGTGGGCGTGTTGCGTGGTGGAGAAGTACTCCAGGGCACGCTGCAGCGCCACGGTCGACTCCTCGTACAATACACCCCCATTGAGCTTGGCGACCTCTAGCATAGC
>JBIIOE010000040.1:0-27060 GCA_044337105.1 Bdellovibrionota bacterium
TCGGTTTCGAGAGCGGTGAGCAGCTCGGCACACTACATACATTAGCTGACACACTCAGGAGCATCCCCAACCACGAGGGTATGAGATCCGTTCTACTACAGCTGTATCGAATCGCCCTAAGAACCGAGGACCCACGCGGACAAGCTATACTTACGGAGCTCAAGACGAAGCACCTGCAGTCCCTGGAAAAGAGCTTCGCAGAAGCGTTGGAACACAGCACTGCATAGAAGTACGCCTCTGCCAAAGAGAAAGCGGTCGCTGCTTGGTCGCATGCACGGAAGGATCCTCGCAACTCCTCTCACTTGGCCCTGCGAGCCATGAAGCTTGCATACAGCCTACATTTCGAGATGGGTAATACGCTACAAGACAGCGTGACCTTCTCAGACACCGTGGCGACCAAACTGCTCGAGCTCGATCGCAACGACAACCTCGCATGGGAAATACTGTGCGGAGCTCTCGTCTCTACCAGTTCCTCTACTGTCCCAGCTTGGACGGCGATCGACGAGCTCCTGGAAACGGTGAAGAGCCCAACAGGGGCATACTTTGCTGGACTGTGCGCTCACACCAGGGGCGACCGTCCACAGGCGCAACGCTATCTTTCTAGAACGGGGGACCATACGGAGCCGGCGCTCAGAGCTAAAATCGCACTAGCCGAGATCGCGCACAGCCAAGGAAGTCATCAAGAGGCCCTCGAATTTCTGCAGCATGTGAGCACCTGGGCACCTCATCATCCGTTACTTCCCAAGCTAACTCTTCGAGATATGCCTACTCGGCCCCAGCTACCGAGGCCTCTTGCACCACGAGCACTCCCTGTCGACACGTGGAGCGCCGACACTCGAAACTGGCTATCGAACGTCTTACGAGAGGTGCGGAGTGGCACACCCTCGACCATTGCATTGTCCAGGAATAAGCAGTACGCCAAACTCGACCAGCTCCTCCAACACGACTCTGCGCTTTTCACCAAATGTCGAGAGGCAGCTCGGGCGCTCAACGAGCACGCTGAGACTTTGCGGCGACTCATCGACCGCTCGAATCCGCTCACCTGGACGATCCTCCCCTGGTCGTCAAAACAGGCCCACTGGAGTCAAGCGGTGCACATCCACGAGGCACTCAACCCAGACGGACACAGGTACGTACTCGGCCAATTAGTAGACCTACTCAATGACATCGAGCGAGCTGCGAGCACGCTCGATCCGTGGATGTAACACTTTGCGCCCCTGCGCCTACACGAACGACTCTCTCGAGCCGCACTGTGTGCCTGGCACATTCACGGGCGGTGCACGAAGCTGTACACAACTACCAAAGACACCGATGCACAGCTCCAAGGGGTGATTGATCTGATCGAAGAGATAACAAAGGTCCGCGAGATCCTGGTTTACGAGGTCAGCCGCAATCTACGGCAAGGGAAAGAGATCCTTAGAGAATGGACCGACAAAGCACTCGCCCTTTCACCAGAAGCGCTGCTCGAAAATCGCGAACTCGAAACGCCTCAGCGATACCTTCACAGGAAGGCTAAGGAACTGAACTAGCGCCTGGTGTCCTACGCTCAGGCGACTAGCGTCATACATTTAAGATGTGCGTAATTCGACTAAGCAGCGCCCGCGGTGTGTCGCTAACGAACCGCCGCATCCGGTTCAACCGACAACACAAACGAAGAGACGCTCGCATTGAAAATATTAGTATACAGCGTCTCGTCACCTACGGAACAGATAGCTTCGCGCGGAATATTCGGAGCACTTTGCGAGACAACCCCGACGATAGCCAGCTCCCCTTCCTCTTGTACCAGCAAGGCTCCGCCCGAATCTCCTAGGCATGGATGGCTCTCGTCTTTAGTGAAGGAGATAAAGACATGGTTCGGGGTAACATTTCGAATAGAAGCACGCCCTGCTCGAAGGACTCCACTCGTTGGGGTATTGTTCTTCGATTGACCGTAGCCTGCAACCGCCGCTTCCTCACCCTGTTCGGCTTCTCTACTCAGGAGGATTGGAATTACCGGCGCCGCGAGCGCTTGATTCATGAAAATTACCGCAGCGTCGTTAAAGTAAAAGCCATCAGGGGAATCCCGAAAATCGGGGTGAATCCGATAGCTTCCCACATACGAGCGTTGACGCCCGCCGTTTACAGTAGCGACTACCTCGACCAACACCGGCCTTACGAGAAAACAGTGGGCCGCAGTCAAAACCGCCGTCGGGGATATGAGTGTACCCGTGCACGTGAATTGCTCCCCTGTCGCATCGGTCAACAACACTTCGACGACGGAGGAGGTAGCATCACTATTACCAACCGAACACACCTCGCCATTGGCGATTTTTAGGCTCTTTTGAAAGCCAATGACCGAACACGCGGAATCCCCGAAAACAACCGTAGGACTCCCAGCTTCCGCCGTATCTCCACCTTCACCTCCCCCACACGCAGACATGTGAACGATTCCAACGATTGTGAGGAATACCTTAAAGATGTTGCGCTTCATGCGTACGCTCCGACAGATAGAAGATTTCTCGTGCTCCTCACGGTACTCTGAGAGCTCCTGATAAGGAAAGCAGGAAACCATTAAAAGAGGCTCATGAATCAATCGAGCTGCCCGATCTACCTCCCCATACCAACAGGGGAAACCTCCTCTACATCCTCGGCCAACACAAAACCACCCCGACCGCGCTTCGAGCGCAGCCGCATCCAGCGCCCCATTTTCGCCTCCACGAAAACTCTATCGCCTGGCTCGAGTCTACCTACGACTTCAGCTGCATAGGATGCATTTGCCAAAACACTGGTGCGCACCAAAACCCGATACACCCCACCTGGATCGAAAACATCGGGATTGCGATTCTCGCTGAGTGGCGGCGACACACGGGCCTCCGGTCCTTGAACTGGCGGCTCTTGTGAGCCTTCTCGCGAAGAGCGTGTCTCTCGCTTGCGAAGGCGTTCCTTCAAATCAGCCCCCTCGACAGGAGAACGCGTATTAATACGCTCTTTGCGCTTTTCAGGGACCGGCAACGGTTGCGGTTTCCTCGATAGCGTCGAGCTGGCTGTCGCGCCGGACTCAGCTTGGCTCGGCGAGCCCTGTTCGCCTTTCGCTGCAGTATCCCCTTGACTGTCCCCTTGCGCTGTAGGTGGAACCGGCTGCTGAGGAGTTGCCTCTGACTGCTCGGGATGCTCGATCGAATAAAAGAGCGCACTCAGACTCCCTACTGCTCCTCGACGCTCCAGAGGCGGAATGAGTTGGTTAACGGTGAGTTGCTCTGAAATGAAATCCTCTTCAGCGATGACAACTGGAACGGTCAAGACGGCGTGAAACCAGTACCACCCACCGAGCCCAACACAGAGGAGTGTAGAGATCCCCAAGATCAATCCGAGCCACGAGCCCCTGATCGAACTTCGCGTAAGTTTCTCACGCTGAGTAGGAGACGCCTGTCCGAGTGAAGTTGATGCACCTGCCGTAGCACCTGGATGGCCTTGCGGCACGGCCTCGGCTTTGACAGGAGTCGGACGTTCGCCTCTGCCGATGTCGAGGACTCCGGCGTCAAAGAGGGAACCCTCTAGACTTTCGACCTGATCACGCGCCCCCACCTCCTTCAAGCGAGCCAGCGCCAACGACCCCGTCTCTTGAAGTACCGGTCGAAGCTCTTCGGTCAGTTGATGATCTCGCGCTCGACGACATACCGCTTCGAGTGGCGCCGCCAGAAAAGAGACCGGCATCGAAAGTGCACCGAGGTGTCCCCGTACCCACCATAAACGGAATTCAGGGTCGTCGTCCTGCACGAGCTTACTCTCGGCGAGCTTCACCAATGCCGCCCAATCCTTCTTCTGGAGTAATTCCTCGAACTCCGAGAGGGTGCGGGTGGACGGCGGCTCTCCGGGCAACACACCCTCAGGACCCGCGGGTGACGCGGCAGTCTCGGAAGATGCGCGCGCGGAGTCCACAGAAGGACTATCTCCAGACAACAAGGCGGAGAGACCGAGATCAAGCGACGACGGTTGCTCTTCGGACTTCTTTTTGTTCTTTCCCTTCGACGACATTCTCCCGCTACCACCAAGCCGTAGTGCACCCAATACCACTACCGATTAGGACGCCGCTCATATACTATCGGGACTCAAGCGATCCGAACCACACCCAAGCAAGCGAGGCCCTCACGCTGTTATGATGTGGGATTTGCCCCGCTTCCCTTAGTAACTACTTTTCTGTCCCGTAGTTTGATTATGAATTCTCCTTGGTTGCATGTAACCCGAATTCTGTGTGCCATCTCCGCGCTTCTCCTAACCGGCTGTTTTTCCTCTCGATTACCTCCCCTCGACCACCCCTCAGAGATCCAGCGTTTACTGAGCATCCCAGACGCGCCCATGCTCCTGCGACTTCACGTAGAAGAGCCTCACAGCTCCATCGGATACCAGTTCATCGCTGCGCTGGTACCAGTCACTCGCCTCTATGCCCCGCATATCGAGCGCGATGTCACCACACACCTAGCGATCGAGGCCGCGACGCGCCGATACAAACTAGAACCCGACATGCGCGACGTCACAGCACGCTATCCACGCCTTACCGTCACGGTGAGCGATCTACGCATTTCGGGATATGACCTCATCTTTGTACGACGACCATCTGCCTCCATAACGCTGACGGGGATACTCGAGCTTCCCAATCGTCCGCTACGACGATGCGAAGCCCATGCCGATCAGACCACAACAAGTAGATTCGCATTTAGTACCGAGCTGAATATGGCACTCCAAGAGACTCTTCGAACAAGTACTCGAGAGCTGTTTGATTGCTTGGGCCTCTAGGAGGTGCGCATGTCGACTACCTATCACATCCTCACCGCCGCCATCGTCACAGAGGGGCTTCTCGTTATCGTCTCCTTCATCTTTGCCGCCCTGTTCGAGATCTCGTTAAGCTGGCACTGCTCGTGGTTTTTCCTGGTCGTGGGTATCCTAGCTGCATTCCCGCTTCTTTTTCTCAACAACCTCTTGTGGCGCTGGAGCCAATCTCGCCCCGATTCGGTGTTCGCCCGATTCAGCCGCACCGTCATAGTTCCGCTCTGCAAACAGGTCTCACCGCCGCTCGCCGTGGCTCTCGCCGCTATGTCTGGATTCGGCGAAGAGCTCTTCTTTCGAGGGGTCTTGAATGCGGTCGCAATTCGTCACGCAGGGCTGCTCGCCGCGGCCCTGGTCACCAGTGTGGTGTTCGCATACGTACACTTCGTGGGACTGGTCAAAACATTCGGTGGAATGCTTCCGATTTATACTGCGGTCGGGCTCTATTTTTGGGCGCTTCACTTTTGGACACAGTCGCTCTTCGCAGTCACCGTGACGCATGCCATATACAACCTCTGCGCAATACTGTGGGTGCGTTTTACGAATAGCAGGACAAAGACTGTGACTCTTCCGAGCCTCAACTGAAGAGACGCCGCGCCTCCCGTACAGCCTCGACGACACGTTCGAGATCTGCCTCGGTCGAATACACTCCAAAGCTGATGCGGGCGGTCGCCGACACTCCTAATTTTTTCAGCGTCGGCATGGCGCAGTGATTACCGGCCCGTATCTGAATGTTGTGCGAATCCGCTATCGTCGCAAAATCGTGCGGATGAACTTTATCGATCGAAAAAGAAACTACCGCGACCTGTTTGCCTCCGGCACTCCCTGGGCCATACAAAGTAACCCCCTCCTCAGCCCTCAGTAACTCCAGCGCATGCCTGGCTAATTCGTCCTCGTGACGCGCGATCGCGGCACGCGAGAAACGGCTCAAAAAATCTACTGCGCTTCCGAGCGCTATCGCCTCAGGAAAGGCCGGAGTGCCAGCCTCGAAGCGCTGCGGCACATCGGCCCATCCAGAACCATCGACGCTCACATACGAAATCATATCTCCGCCACCCTGAAAGGGTTGAAGCGCGGCGAGCCGCTCGGGGCGTCCGTAGAGCACACCGATGCCCGTCGGACCGTACATCTTGTGCCCCGAAAAAACATAGTAATCGCACCCCAATTGCTCCACGTTCACCCCGAGGTGCGTAACACCTTGGGCTCCGTCTACGAGCACCATAGCTCCCGCCCCCTTTGCGAGAGCGACTATCTCCTCTATCGGCGTTACGGTTCCGAGCGAGTTCGCGAGTTGCGTGGCTGCCACTAAGCGCGGCTTGAGCGAGGCCAGCTTGCTTCGGAAATCGTCCATGTCGAGTCGACCGTCCGGCGTGATATCGACAAAGGCGAGAGTCAGCCCGCGACGCTTCGCCAGCAATTGCCACGGAACGATGTTGCTGTGGTGCTCGAGCAAGGTGACGAGGATCGCATCACCAGGTTGAAACAGATGCTCGGAGGAATAAGCAACAAGATTGATCGCCTCAGTTGCTCCCCGTACAAACACGATAGAGCGCTCCGATGCCGCTCCGATAAATCGTGACACCTTGCGCCGCGCCTCATCGTAAAGCTCAGTGGCATGCGCACTCAAATGATAGGCCCCCCGGTGCACATTAGCGTTCCAATTGACCAACACGTCCATCAACGTGGTGAGGACCTGTCGAGGCTTTTGAGTCGTTGCGGCAGAATCGAGGTAACATCCAGCCGGCCCCTCAGTGAAAAAGGGAAACTCACGGCGAGCCTGCTCTCCGGGGGCAAGCTCATTCACACTGGTCGTACTTGTCTCAGACACACCTTCTCCGCTAGCTAAGACGGTGGCGACGAAACCGAACCGTTCGGAGACCACCTATCTACTGTGTACACAGCCATTTGGGCCCTATCGAAAAGACCCATCTAACATGCGAATAATACATAATTATTCAATTGAGCTCAAACCTGCTTGCGTTCTCATACATACAAGAGAGGACTCGCAGAAAGTAATTAGTCGCGGGTGAAGAAAGTTCTTGACCAGTGAACTCACCTCGAATTATCCTTCCTGCTCCGGTTTGCCGAAGTACAAGGTTTTTTAAGGATGTCGTGTCTCTAAGGAGGAGGCTTCCTTTGCTCTCTCTGCATCAGAGAGGTCTCAATACGAGACGGTGAATCTCCAGCGATGGAAACATTCACCACGAAGGGAGGTATCTCAGTAAGGGTCTCTCCTCACCTACAATTTCCGCACTACGTTGACACTGTACGTTGCGGCTTCGCTCATCGAAAGAAGAACGGAGCTCAGGGAAGTGTGTCTCTAGTTTCTGGGAGAGTGGTGAGTAACACCGGCGTGGAGTGAGAAAGCTCGCAGTATCCAAGAGCTCGATCACGGCAACGCCGAGGTAGGAACGGAAAGCGTTCGCAAGAGACTCAGACCTAGAGTTTGGCATGTAGATACACACTTTTTCTTCATGAGTGTTCGGACTCTTCCCAATCACGCGCCTGAGCATACTTCAGGAGCTTGAGAGGATTAGTGACGGAGATCATACAAGAAGATGTGTGAGGTTGCTTTGATTCGTCGTATCGCTGACGGCGATTAGTATTCAAGCGTAAGGGTTGTTCGACGCTCTCTTGTGATGGAGATAGTCGAGCACGCGATAGAAAGTCTCGAGAAGAAGTACGTCTTGGGAGCTATCAGAAGCGAACGCTTGAGTGATTTAAACTTTTTGATGGGACAATCGAGTCATGAAATTTTGGTCCAATTCTGATGTTCCAACCCCCGGTGGTACGATTCCCGAACTGCGATTACTTGCAGCAGTGCTTCAGAGGGCGATCCACGACTTTATCGGTGGTGATGGCGATGTTCGCGAAGGTGCGCGTTTATGGCTCATGGATGACGAGCCAACTGATGCTCCTCTCTCCTTCCGTTTCATCTGCGAGGCTCTCGACCTCGATGGCGATAGCCTGAGAAAGGCTATTCAGCGCCAAGCAGATGCCCAAGTCCGCGAGTTCGCCGCTTCGGACGCTTCGCTCGCTTAATAGCTCTCACCATTACACCGACATGCGCCAAAAGGACGCATGTCGGTGCATACTACCTGACCCAAATAGCCTATAGGGCGACGGGTGCCTATCATCTGGCGCGCTAATCGAGCACGTAGCCTCTGTCGATAGACTCCTATCGGGGCGAGTTGCTGTCTTCATTTCAGCTGCTTAAAGCACCGAAAGCGAAGTTTTAAGTAGAGGGGCTGATAATATATCTAATAGTAAAACAGCAACCTACGTCTTCGTGGGGTAGAATTGCAGGCATTTAAATGCTGGATTCAAAACCGCCTCAACCTCTAGGAAGCAAGGCAATACCCGCCTGCAGCGAAAAAGACGAGGTTTAATCGATATGCGCTAGCTGGCAGTGTTCCCGCTCGATATGCCTCTCCGCGCAGATCCATCGACATGGTTAGGGGCGCTTACCTAGTAGATATAGCTCGACGGGGCAGAAGGTTGCTCGATCGGGTACATTCACGTTCCCGTTCACGGGCACGTTCACGCGGAAATACGTGATTCATCGCTGCAAACAATGGGTTATGCCCCATCAGCAGTCATTGGCTCCCACTCGATTCCCGATGAGCCTAAAAATGCAATTGACCTTCTTAGCAGGAATCTTAAAGAACGGGTGCAAAGGCACCCTCAAAAGATTCTTTGAATCACTTCGAAACTAAAATTGTCGAGCCTCTAGCGGTGAAGGAACTCTCTCTTGGGATCGCGTAGCGCTGCTTGATGATGTCGTTCTGCTTGTAGAACGCTGCCGTACCCCCAGCTGCTTTGATCTGAGCTTTTAGCCCGTTCGTAGACACCTTGGTGTCAAATACCGTAGGGCTAGACTCCGCTGTCGTTGTCTCTTCTGTTTTCATCTTGTCGTTCCTTTTAGTTTCATTCTTAAAACGTACTACAGGACGCTCTTGAGCCAAGAATCTCCCCCCAGGCCCCCCCCTCAGCTACCGAGCAGCATCCAGGGTTCCGGATTCGCTGAGATACAATGGGGATTTTTCTCGTCTCGAAAGTTCGAAGAGCAACTCAAGATCCGCTTTCTCAGCAGGGAGGGGTTTTGCCTCGCCTCCTTGGCTTACAGACCCGTTAAAACAGCTCCTGTAGACCCGCTACAGCCTAGTACTACCTGTCGAAGCCCCGCCCTCTCTTTATCGAAAAAATACGCGGCGGATAGACATAGACTTAGCGCAAGTTGAGTGGCGTCCCCACGTGATGGTATCGTAGTATCATGCAATCGCTGAATACTAAGCTTACATTCAATACAGCAGTTCTCTACGTTCCATTAACCGGTGCGTGGGAGGGGGTATATGCCCTAGATATGAAGGAGCGAGAGGCTGTTTTTAAGAGTCTGCAAGATCAGTACGGATTTCAAGTAATTTCACCGATGCCAGCGGATCTTGATTATGGCCGCGGAGATATGGCCCTTCAGCAGAGGGTATTCCTCTCCGATCACCCTGTTGACTTGCACCTGCACTACAAAGCTGCGCAGGATCGGTACACGCTTACTGCGTACCAGGCTATCTCACGAACTAATCCACTACCGCCGGCGACAATACTTACCGGGGCGAATACGATTCTCAAGGGCTTATTTAAATTGGGAAGCCCAACTAGCTCGCATACGTATATCCCATTATAGCTTTGTTGTTACACGACTTTGTTGATACGCGGCTTCACTAACGTTGATAGTCTAAGGTCCTGGTGTGTTCAGCGTCTTGCGGGCTCTACCACTGCGTAGCGCCCTAACTTAGTCGCATTCTGAACAACTCATTACTAGTTAAGCTCTGTGAAGCTCCTGCAGTGGGAGTTGCGCTCTCCAGGCCGAACGCCTCTCTCCCACATCCCGTGTCGGCTAGGACCATGAAAGCAATACAATAAATCTCCTACGAGTACGTTGAGCCTTCTCATATGGACTAGGTCTGTTTTTGTTACTTTCGGGGACCAATTCTGCCGATGTATACTAGTAGTAAGAGGTTGCGCGAGAACACACCCTCCACGTGTGCTTGTAGGTTCAATCTTCTGTTGTGTTTGGGTTTTACATCCAACCGAGCTGTACTCTATGAGCAGTAAACTTCGGTATTTCGTGCGAGCGACCCCTTGGGGTGGCTCGTGATCCGCTCCCCAACTTTGTGGGGAACAAAGGCTGGGTGATCTGAGAAAATGGTGAACTATGAGTAACGGTATCGCGAAGGGAAATAATCCGGAACTCTGGGGAAAGCTGCTGACGGAGCTCGACGAGAAACTCCAACTCGGCCTGCTGGACAAGCTTAGGCGGATTCAGGGTTACCATTTCGAGGAAGATGTGTTGTTCCTCGAAGCTGGATCTGACGAGGACCAAGCGTACCTATCAAAGCCTGCAACGTTACAACATCTCGAAGTCTTAGCCCAAGACGCCACTGGTGTTCGCGAACTGCGCATCAAGAAACGCTCCTAGAGAAGCGCAATGCTTCCCATGAAAGCGGCACTTGGTAAGCCGTTGGAGTCGAACTCGGAACAGGCTGCTTGAGTTGTTCCTAGTCTCTGGTAACCTCTCAGGACGATGGAAACGAAGAAAAAGGCAGACAGCTCCACTGGCAAACGACGCTGCAAAGTGTGCGGGAAGAACGTACCAGTCGATACAGACCCGAGTGCGCCACCTTTTTGCTCCGAGCGGTGCAAACTAAACGATCTCTCGAAATGGTTCGGCGAGCAGTACAGAATAGCCTCGCAGAGTGGTCCCAGTTCGGACCCGATGACAGACGACGAGCCCCAACTCGAATAGTTAGAACATCCGTACCAAGATTCCGCTCGGGCAGATACCCCGAAATCAGGCAGCGCGATCCATAGAGAAACACCGCTCGCACAGATGGCTCGCCCTCTCTGCAAACCGCCTTCTCCACGGCTCCCTTTCGAGCCCACCACGTTGTCGAAGCACATCGAACTTTATGAGAGCCGATACGGAGTTCATCAGGACGAGCGTTTCGACCTCGCGCTCGTATGAGGTTTTATAGGCCTCTCGAGAGATCCCGTACCCTCGCAAAACTGCGCACACGTCGCGCTCGATCTCTTCGGATGACGCTCCGTCCCTGGTCAGCACATACACCATTGATGCCATCTCGTAGTGAAACGCAGCGCCAGCACCGGCGAATTCCCAATCTATGACACCACGAACATCCCCGTGCTCGTCCACCAAGAAATTCCCCCAATTCCCGAGCAGATCACGATGATACAGACGAGGCTCAGGCTTCAGTGATACGAGATCGGTTGCTCGCTTGATAAGCCATCTCTTCATGCTCCTCGCTACATCGCACTCTTCTATCAAAGATACCTTCGACTGCACGAAATCCTCAAAAGATGCGTACTGAAACGCCCCCTTCGACTCGTCAAAATCATTGCCGTAACCTTGCACGACAGTTCCATGAATTCTTCGTACGATGGCCCCCAACTGCTCCAGACAGCGCTGTCGATCGAGCCCGGTCACTACCTCTCGAGCGGCCCGAAATGGAAACATACCCTGAAGAGCGTATGCGAACTCTACCTCTCCGCGACCGGGAACGCGAAGTGTAAGCACCCCCGTACCGTTGGATGCAACTCGAGGCACGAACTCCTCCCCTTGCAGACGCTCTACGACGAACTGCTCCTTCTCGTAGTGCGGTAAACTCTTGCTCTTCAATAGCGCACCGCTCCCTCTACTCTCACGGGGAGACAATCGCAGGATATATCTGCGATCCGAGTTCAGGGTGTCGACACGTAAGGTTAAATTGGACCACCCCTGACCACTAACGGCCGAAATCTCCGGGGGATTAGGGAATAACGTCGGAAACTCCTTATGCAGCAGCGGTGATAACAGGTGAGCAACAACACGGGCCTTATTGGCCTGATGCGTGGCCCTCAAAAAATTCTCTTCGACGAATTCAGTTTCAGCGCTCATAAACGTTCTCAGTCCAAGCCTGCCCTGAGTGTTATGGACTTCTACGCAGCGGATGTGCCGAAGCAATCTCGTAGCTGTGACAAGACCCTGAAAATGCAGAGAGATAGGCCTGTCCTTACTTCCCTAGCAGCAACTTTGCGTGCGCTGTGGCGCAGGTCTCCGCCCCTGTCGTTGCGAGCGGCCATCAACTACCGCTTGCCACTCGAGATTGATATGAACCGGGCGATTCATCGCCCTGGACAATAAGGTCTCGAGCGAGCGCTTCATTCCCCCCTTCGTCGTGTTTGGTGACCAGCTGAGGTAGTTTACCAACACCAAGCGGCCGCGAGCGTTCTCACCGACCTCGCACACACAGCACTCGACGCCGTGTCGTACTACCCTGAAGACAGTATTTCCGTCGCTGAAAAGAAACCCCGATAGAGGATAGTCTTCGCCGTATTCCAGCATGTGAATCAAGAGCTTTTTCCGAAGTAGCAAGCGCTCTCGTCTTGACACCTCCGCTACGCTAAAATCGTCGGGCTGCGAAAAAGCTCGCCCCCAGGTGCGCGGCCCAACATAGCACGTGAGGAGTTCCTCGAACCTACGGAGCTGATTCGACGTAAGCTCCCCAAGGGAAGCCTTGAAGACCTCCTCTGCCCGGCGCTCGACTCTCTTGAGTACCCCGATCCCTCGAGAGGTCAAGCGAAGCACGCGCAATCTGCGATCATGGTTGCTCTGCGTTGAATCGAGCCAACCGCTACGAACCATTGTGTTCAACCTCTCGGTCAGAGTGCTGTGCGGTGTCTTCAACACCCGGTAGAGCGATACGACGTCCATCTCATCGTGATGGATCTCAGAGAGAAGTATAAATTGCAGCACCGTCAATCCGCTCTTCAGATAATCACCCGATACGACTCCGTGCATACAGGCAAGGCGACGCAGAGCGATCATCAGATCGGACTGTCCCTCTACGCGCACGAACGGCACAGATTCACCAGCGGGCGCGAACACGGTACAAAAATCGACGAGCTCGCTCATCTCCTCGGGTGTGAGGCTCCTAGCGTGTCGGTCGGAATGAGACCTGTTACGGGAGCGGAATTGCGAAATGAACCTGTCCCCCTTTGATGTTGTTGTATATATCTTACGCCGAGAGTCTTCTCGCGATCCTTGCTCCTTCATGAGCCCACTTTTGACGAGAGCTGCGAGATTTCTGGACACCGAGCTCTTATGAAGACCCAACACCGGAACCAACTCCTCGATTCGAGGCGTTCCTCGCCGTACGTACTCGTCGATCAAACGCGCCTGAGTTATCGACACCGTGGTGCCGTGCGCAAACTCGGTCAATTGAAGCTTAATCACGTAATTTCGAAGAGAATCAAGAATTCTCAGGTACACCGAACGCGCAGCTCGACGCGTACGTAGCGGGGGATGGGTCAGTCGTAAAGTGTTTTTCTTCTCAGACATGCGGCACCTAAAATGCCCGACCTGTGAGGATCGGACAACTGTCTCTTACGTGCGCGACCCAAAATTTCGTATCGTTTGAGTGCACCAGGCGATTGGTAAATAAAATACCTCAATGGCCAACCGAGCGTAGTAGGAAAGGAATTCAGTTACTAAGACAAGTGACACTGGGACAAGAGGCCAAGATTCCTGCCTCCTACCGCTGCCGGGAGCGTGGGCTCACTCCTGCTCTGCACTGGCTAGGCCGCTTCGTACATGCCTCGTGCCGTATCAGAAATGTCAGCCAAAAGAGCTGCGCCCCCTTCCCCACATCACGGCAATATTTCGGCACACGAGGAAGGAAGCGCAGTGAAACGCTGCCTAGCCCTTTCGGCGGGCCTTACTGACCTCTGCCAAAAGCGAATTCGACGCGTTAGATAAGCCATAGCGCAGGTAGTCGGGCTGAATACCCAGCGCCTCACATACGTTGTCGAACGAAAAGACATACTCCTTTCCGCGGTCCATCACCCATTGATGAGCCTCTGCGTAGGCGCTACGCTCTTTGGGCGTAGTCGACAGTGCATATGCTATAAAGGATTGAAGGCCATCGAAAAGGAGCGCCGACAGAAGAGCCCTCTCCGGCCCAACGGCATACCCTTTATCTTGACCGACCAGCTCGTCGACAACAACCGTAGAAAAACCGCCCCAAGAACCTGCTCTGATATCTAAATCACCCGTAGACATACATCCTCCGTGTGTACAGTTGGGACTCTTTTATTCGGATGCCGCACCCCCGCCGTCCGGTGCTGGCTAGCGACACACGCGGCACCAGTTTCGGAAGGAACTACGACGTTTCAAGTAGTTGAGATGGGTCAACGGGTCTAGAACTGGTCTCAAAAGTAGCTTCGTAGCGAGGTTGGCGAGATGCGAGGCGAGACGAGGAAAACGAGCAAAACAACCGGAGGTGTATCCACTGAGATACACTGAGGATTGTTGCGCGAAGTTTGACGAAGTCGCAGCCCGCATATCGTCAACCGAAGCAGAAGATACTTTTGAGACCAGTTCTAACTAGGCATGGAATGTATGCGCTTAGCTGAAGAAAGGTACCTTTGGAAGGGACTACGTCTGGAGAGAAAGATTGCGCTCTCTGCTCCGAAGCATCGTTACGGCTTCTCGTGGAGTACCGCAGCAGGTCGAATTTCGCCCTTCGTCACCACCATAAGGGTCGACTGAGCCCGATTACCTGCCCGCGTTCCCCGATAATCAACCGGCCCCGTATCGCCCATATAATGGAGAGACTGAATCGCACGCTGGAGATCTCCTTCGTTTGTCCGCATGGCGTGTGCCAAGGTCTTTATGGCCTCATAGCTATTCTGAGGGGCCATTATCGGCACATCCTTGAAGCGCTCACGAAAACGCTTCTGGAAGCTCTCTGTAGCCATCCAATCTGCGAAGTAGACCCCCTCTGCTTCACTGGCAGGAAGCCCTCGAGCATGAATAGCCTCGGCGAGGTCGCTCGTAGTGAGTACCCTCGGGGAAAAGTGCACCTCTTTCATCCTCTTGAGCGCGCGGTCTACGCCAAATGCAACGATGAGCGCATCCGGTTGCTTGGACTTTGCGCGTAAAACCTCGGCCCGCATATCGCTGGAGTAGTCGCTGATGCAGTTTTCGTCTACCAGCGCGATACCGTGCTTCTTGGCAACCGCTCTCCACACCTCAAGGTATGTACGCCCCCAGGTGTTATCTGCGCAGATTATCGCAACACTCTTTACCTCTCTATGTTCTGAGAAGAACTGCTCCACGGGAGCAGCCATACTCTCCGTCCTCGGGCAGGTGCTGAAGAAATAGTCTGAGTTGGCTGGAAGATCGGTATCAAAGATAGACGGGGTAACGAGCACCACGCGGTGCGTGTGGGCCAGGGGAACCAACGGCAACGTCACGAACGAGATGATGTCACCTACAACTGCCTCTACTCGATCTATCTTCACCAGTTTGTTGAAGGCAGTCACAGCACCACGCGCTGTTGTACCGCTGTCCTCGAATAGCACCTCGAGACTGCGCCCGTTGATTCCACCGGTTTGATTAATCTCGTCGCGCGCAAGCTCAATCCCGCGCTTAGCCTGAGCGCTCCAGACGTTTGCAAACCCGGTAAAACCGTAAATAGCTCCGACCTTGACGGTCCCCGAGGCTTGCGAATCAGCGCTGGCGCATCGAGCAACCAACGCGAGTAATACACAGTGCAACACTACTTTGACAGACGACATGCCGACTTCTCCTACAAAGAGAGAATCGTCATCAATGCCCCGAAAACAACTACTGGCACGAGAGCGCTGAGTAGGCCCCCGAAGATCGCCACCAGACACACCAGGGTCGCACCTACTAGTACCACGCGTAGTTGCGCCGCGCGCCGGGCGAACGCAGCTAAACCAGAGAGCATCGCAGGTAACCCACGCAACGATCCCATCAGAGCCACCAGAGTGGCCTTGGGAAGCTCAAATCGGTCACCGCTGAATCGGGCCACCTCCAGGGAATGAGAGCGACCCAAAACCTCGGATTCCGCTCCTCTGACGAGCAGCGTGTGTGGGGTTATCTCGCCTTGAGCGCCGCTCGAGATCGCCGTCGCGACACCCGCTGGCCACGGACTCACTACCGACTCGCCAATCAGATCCGCCTGACCATATCGGAGCCAAAAGCGCGCTATTACGTCGTTATCAATTGCTACCAGCAGAACCCCTTCACCAGGAGAGGTCGCGACGATATCGGAGGGCTGCAACATTATACCGCGCTCGACGATGAAGTCCTCAGTCCCTACCGATATCTCGACCCCCTTCACAGCGCCGCAAGTACCTCGCCCTTCGTACTCCCGCAGGTCAAGCACCCGCTCCGATGCAACACGACCGAGAATCCTCTGACAGTAATCTCCTGCGGCTGCGAGTGCCATGTCATCAGCACGACCGAGCAGTGATGCCACGCAAGCACACAAAGCATCCCGTCCGATCCGGTCATCGAGAACCTCCAACTCGCGCACCTCGCACTCCGACGCGAGATCTATTCGCGAGGCATCAACCATTACCTTGGAGATCTCGGTCAGCTCTCCAAGCGTAGAAGGGAGCGTGGAAACAAACCCTTGTCGGGCCCAGAAACGAAGCAAGCTGCACGCCGAATTATGCATCACATCGAGCAGATACCCGACTGAACCAAGAAAAAGCGTAAGACCACCGGCCAGCAAAGCATCAGTTGAGAACTCGCTGCGTTTATCCCACGAGATAGCCGCCGCTACGGCCAAAAAGGCTATTCCCAGTGAAAAGTTACGCACCCAGCCGTGGTAGTCCGCCATCGCCTGGCGCTCACTCTCCTCAACGCACGGGGCTACAAGCCCTTCAATTTTAGCGAGAACGGAGTCTTTGGTTCCCGACAGGCAGATCGCGTCAGCGGTTCCGGATAAAACAAGCGAACCTGCCAGCACGATCTCCCCTTCGTCTTTTACTCGAAATCGGGGGAGTGGAGAGAGATAACGTTCCGACACCGCGCAGCTACCCGTCTCAATGCGCATATCGGCAGGAACTACAATTCCCTCCGATAGAGTGAAGGTTTGCCCTGCCTCTAGGAGCGGGAGTGGCTGCTTAGCTACCGGAAATAGCAGCGGCACACCACGACCAACGAGCGCTGAAGACCTCAAAGCGAGGCCTCGGAGAAGCAACAACATTCCGCACGTAAGCGGCGCTTGAGCCACGAGCCAAGCAGAAACCACCTCGCCTCGACTGAGCGCTGCGGCTCCGAAGGCCAGACACACCAGCACGACACCGGCAATCGGGAACAGCGCTAGGCTCGCTGAGAGGTGGGAGCGACCCCGAAGCAGTACCGAAGCTTCGAAGCACGCCAGCCCGAATGAAACGGTGGCCAGGACGCTCCCCAGCACGACAAGCGCAAACTCATCGGGCATTGCGAGCCCGAACGGTATAGAGCCGAGGCCCACTGCCAATAAAAATGCGCCAACCGCTACCCTGGTCTTCCAGCGTTGTAGCAGGTGGGCGCTTTCAGCGGTCTTTCGTTCAGTAGAGCTTGAGCTGCCGTTCACGGCCTTGCGCTCTGGAGAGCTCCCGGCCTCATGCTGATTAACCTGAACATCCGTTGTGGGATTGCTAGGTAAGCTAGTAGCGGCCGAAACGCTCTCCGGAACATTCATTGACCACCCTTACGTAAGGAGCCTGAACTTACTTACTGCTCGTCTCTTCGGTTTGAGCAGCTGCCTGATACTTTTTCTTGAGCTTCGAAAGCTTTTTATCCTCGAACAGGACGTGCTTACGGGCTACCGGATCGTACTTACGAACCTTGAGCTTGTTCTCGCCCTTGCCCTTCTTCTTGTTCTTGCGATTTGTGTAGAAGAAACCTGTTCCCTCAGCAGAAACGAGGAAGAAGGTCTCCTTAGCGGCTTTAGCCATATGAAATCCTCACTACTACAACCAGCTCCATACGGACCCGGCCTAGGTCCACTTTTACAGAGTGACTACACTCTGCGGACCCATCTTTCGTACAACCTTAGACTTTTAGCCCAAATCCGCAAAGCTTTCAACCACATTGGCGCCGAAGATACAGTAGTGGCTCTTCGCGGAAATGAGTGGGCAATTTCGTGAACGTGCACCCGCGCGTGCTCGTGAACGTACCCGCAGAGTGCACGAGCATTCGCGAGACTTGTTTTCAGGAACTTGCGGCATTCTGGCGAGGAGTTGTGTGCTGTGGTCGAATGCGGGCCGATGATACTCTCATGCAAAGCATGATGAGAGCTTACTGCGGGACCGCACCGTAGCGTAATCTTCCGGTACGTTCACGTTTACGAGCACGAGCACGTTCACGCGAAAAGACGCGATTATGCGTCAAAACAAGCACTTACGCTGTCTCTATCCTGGTTGCTGCCCACTCGATTTCACGAAGAACCAATGTATCGAACCCACGCCTACCAACACACGCTCAAGTACTTACATCAGGCATACCTACCACCACACTGATAGAATTGCCCCCAAATCCCGCTGTGTTCACCAGCACAGCCCTACTCTCCTTCTGGCTCACTGAGTGAGCATGGCTGGCATAGGGAAGCCCAGACCACGCCCCGCCCTCCAATAAATAGCGGGCAAGCCCTAGACTCACGAACCCCGACGCTCCGTAGGTGTGCCCGGTGAGGTGCTTCGTCGTACACAAGGTTATCTCGCCGAACGTACGAGCGACTGCGGCGAGCTCCGCCTCGTCACCACGCAACGAACCGGGAGCATGCAACACCACAGCATCGACCTTGATCCCTGGCGGAAGAGCGCGACACGCCATGCGCATTGAGGCTTCGAACGCTTTGCCATCTGCGGAGAGCCCCGTTGCTGACGGGGCCTCCTCAAGAGCCCACCCCATCCCGAGCAGCTCCAAATCCCCCGCACGGGACGGGCCATCCATGAAGCTCAGCACGGCAGTGCCAGCCCCCTCGCCCAGCACAACCGTGTTCTCAGGCTGCTCCGCATGCCCCAAGGGACGACACGGCCACTGCGCGTCATCGCTGCTATAGATGCGCAAAGCTTGAAGCTGAGAGACTGTGTACGGAGTCAAACACGCCTCTGATCCTCCCACGAGACATGCCGACGAAATCCCTCCGCGCAGAAACCCGAGCGCAACCAAAAGCGCATGAAACCCCGAGGTACACGTCATCGAAGTACCGAGCGACACGATCGGATGTACCCCCCGCGCATCTCCCAAGCGCGAGAGCACCTCCTGCGCTACCCACGAGGAGACGTTACCGGCTGTCGTAGTTGGCGACGTGTCGGTCGGAACCCTAGCGACTCCGTCCGCAGCAAAACCCACTATCGTGCGCTCGAGCGACGCCGTTGGACCCCTCGACGAGCCGATCGTGACACACCCGATATCGGAGAGCGGGCCATCAAAAGATTCCAAGGTGCGACGGGCGGATGCAATCGCAAGGAGCGTGACGCGATCGAGCTTCGAATATTGATTCGAGGCTCGCACCTCCTCGACCAACGCAGCACTCGAAGTCGAGACAGGAAACACACGCCCACGCTGGGCCGCATCGAGCGAAATCGTTCGCGGATGCGGAGACTCCAACGATGCTCTAATTTCTGCGGGCGATGAGCCTAGCGCCGAGAGCGTGCTCAAGCCCCGCAGGACTACCCTTCGCTCACGCATAGCGCCCTCCGAGACCCGAGATGCTGCGCAATACACGAGATCAAATCACTCAAGTGCGACACACAATTGAAAGCATGCAAACAGACCCTTAGACGCTCTACACCTGCAGGAACCGTAGGCGAACGGATCGCTCGCACGAAAAAGCCCAGCTCTCGCAATTCCTCTTCGAGTGCCACCGCCGCAGCGTTACCCGGCACGATCACCCCTTGAATCGGACTCTCCGATTGCATGAACTTGACCTGCGGATATGCTGCGGCGAGATCCTTCCACGCGCAGACCAATTGCCGCAGCGTCGTTCGCTCGGATTCCGCCGTAGCCATCAGCTCATAGGCCGTTCGAATACATTGCAGCGAGAAAAGATCGGTAGCTGTGGAGTACACGAACGAACGCGCGAAATTGAGGAGGAACGTCCTGAGCTCGCGGGACCCGACGACACACGCTCCGCGGTAACCGACCGCCTTACCAAACGTATACACCCGTGCAAAAACCGCATCGCTGAGCCCAGCAGCATGCACGAGGCCTTGCCCCTGCTCACCGTAAACCCCAGTGGCGTGCGCCTCGTCTACGATCAAGTATGCACCGGTCTCTTGGCACACAGCGCACAGCCCCTCTAAAGGAGCACAATCTCCATCCATCGAATATACAGACTCAACAGCAACGAAGCAGTCTCCTTTCGCGAGCCTCATCTTACGCCGCAGATCGTCGAGATCGTTGTGACGGAAAGAGTACGACCGCGCAAGACTCAACCGCACACCATCTCGCATTGAGGCATGCACACTGTCATCGTACAGAATAGTGTCGTGTCTCCCGCCGAGGCTCGCAAGCACACCAAGATTGGCTTCGAAGCCTGACCCAAAGAGCAGCGACGACTCGGCACTGTGAAAGCGCGCTAAAAAATCCTCGAGCTCCTCGTGTGCAACCGTGGATCCGCTCACCAGACGAGAGCCCGTCGATCCCAAACACGCCAACCCCCCTGGCGGAGTGCTGCACACCTCTCCCAGGCGACGAGCAAGGCCGAGGTAGTCGTTCGAGCAGAGGTCGATCCCGTCGAGTGCGGGAGCAAGCGTACGCAATGAGCCATCCTGCGCTCGTTTGCGCAGGGCGTTCATCACCGATGGGGGAATACGGTCGGACATGCTGTGAGTGCTCTTGTGCTATGACGTTCCGGCCATGGTAGCAGAGCCTCGCCCAGAGGCAACGCCGAGCGACGTTTCGACCAGAACGCACGCGAGAGAAACTCAATATGGATTTTTCCCATGCTTTTCTCTATACTTGGGAGCGCTATGCAGCTACATGACGAACTCCAATGGCGTGGCCTCATACAGGACACCTCTGACCCCGAACTCTTTTCAAAGCTCCGGGCTGGTGACTCATTCTACATCGGGTTCGATCCCACTGCGCCTTCCTTGCAAGTGGGCAATCTGGTTCCACTGATCGTCTCGATCCATCTAACGCGGGCCGGATACAACCCCATCCTCCTGTTCGGCGGCGCCACCGGCATGATCGGCGATCCCGGCGGAAGGAGCGCAGAGCGAAATCTCCTCCCGCTCGAGCAGGTGGCCAAGAACGTGCAGCTCCAGGAAGCGCAAGCCAAGAAGCTCTGGGAGAGCGCCGGCCTCTCCCGTGCTCCGCAATTCGTCAACAACCTCGAATGGACAAAAGATGTCAGCGTACTCACATTCCTGCGCGACATCGGAAAGCACTTCACCGTCAACTACATGCTAGCAAAGGACTCGGTAAAGAGCCGCCTAAGCGGCGATGGCATCTCGTACACCGAGTTCAGTTATATGCTTTTGCAGGGGTTTGATTTTCTCCATCTTTACCAACACCACAATTGTCGTTTGCAGATCGGCGGCTCGGACCAATGGGGCAACATCACGGCTGGCCTAGAGCTCATTCGGAGAAAGATTCAGGGCGACGCATATGCGCTCTCCTTTCCTTTGATCACAAACTCAGAAGGAAAGAAATTCGGCAAGAGCGCGGGGAACGCAGTATGGCTCGACGCCACTCTCACGAGTCCTTACAAATTTCATCAGTTTTGGCTCAACGTGCCCGACTCCGACGTCGTCAAACTGCTCAAGATCTTCACGCTCGAACCACGCGAGACGATCGAGCAAGCAGAGACATCGTTGGCAAACAACCCCGAACGCCGAGAGGCACAGAAGCTCCTCGCTGATTCGCTGTGCACCCTCGTGCACGGAGCAGAGGCAACCGCCGACGCCAAGAATTGTGCGCAAGCGCTCTTCGGCGGCTCGCTCGATGGGATCTCTACGGCTCAAATGTTGGATATCTTCGGAGATGCGCCTTCATCTGAGATATCTCGCGCACAAGCAGCAGAGTTAGATATTGTCACCCTGGTCGGTTCGACCCTCGCTAAATCAAAGGGCGAGGCACGCCGACTGATTCAAGGCGGAGGTATTTATGTCGACAACGAACGCGTGAGCGACGAGACTACGAAGGTGGAGAACACCCGCATCCTCGAGCGTGGAATACTCGTGCTTCGAAGCGGCAAGAAGAATTACCATCTAGTGAAACTTACCTAACCCCCCATGGACCGCGGAGCTTCTGCTCCGCCTGCTAGAAGCGCTACGATTCCAGCAGTGGGCGAACTAAGAAAGTCGGCGGTCCCTAGCACCCCGCCACTGCTGCGAAAGACCAAAAATCTGACCACGGTGAAGTGGCGTTCCCATCTTCATTAGGCAATCCGAGATCCGCGTCAATCCTTCGCCATGATGATGAGCACGAGATAGCTCAATGCAAGCAGACAGAACAGGAATAGAAAGAGTTTGAAGAAGAGCGCCAGCGCGATGCCAACACCAAAGCCGACAAGCGCCGCGACCTCCCCGTTCTCACGCACGAACGCCCGCAAGCCGTAGACTTGCCCTCTAAAGAACTCGTTCCACTCCTGCTGAGTGCGTGCCCCTGCAAAATCGACCAAAGATTGAAATATGTTCCGCATTACGGTCCGTATACACCGATTTCGGGTACTATCGCCAGTCAACACGCACTCTGCGCTTTTCAATTCAGCGACCCGAGTTTATACTTTAGCTAGCTTGGAGTTTTTCTCGCAGGCACCAGTCGATCACTCGGAAACAGTAGGATGATTACCATGAGAATTAGACACCTTGCCCTTTGCCTCACTACGCTAGCAATGACGTTCAGCTGTGCACAGGCGGCCGACATGGAGAAGGGCAAGGCCCTCTACTCGCAGCGCTGCGCCACCTGCCACGGAGAGAAAGGGGCTGGCGACGGGCCAATAGGAGCCTCCCTCCCCCCTGAGCAGAAGCCTCGTAATTTACAGGAAGGCGGATACAAGTACGCCACCGACGACGACAAGTTCAAAGAGATCATCAAGAAAGGTGGCGCAGCTGTGGGCTTGAGCATGTTGATGCCCGCACAGGCAGATCTCAGCGATGACGACATCGAAAGCGTATTGCTGTACGTCCACTCTCTCAAGGCTAAGTAAGTTAGCCAGAGCTACGCGGATAGCGCATCGAAGGGCCCTTAGTGCCTCGTTTCCTTTAGGGAAGCGAGGCACTGAGGGCTTTTTTTGTGGGACAACGACGAACCAACTGAGGCATCCTACTCGTCAAAACAGCACATTGCGACCACTCGTCCAAGGTTGACCAATTTGGGATTGCGGCCCAAGCGTAAAGCTCGGTACCCTTACTAGACTGCAGGGAAATACTCCTCCTCCGTAAATCCGATAGTTCGGCGCTGGCTGAAGCTAACGCGTCATCTGCTCGCGCAGGAAACGGCGGTACGGACACAAGACGGGGAACCCCTTTGAGGCTATGGGCGATCACATGCACAACGAAGAGCACAAGCATTACGACAACGTGGTTCGAGCGAGCTCGATCGCCGAGGCATTCTGGTCTCGCTACTCACAGAACCCTGAGACACCCCTGTACAAGTACGCTGTGGCGCCTAGCGCGAAGGGAACCAGGGTATGGCGGAGCGAAACGTACGCAACAGTGGCGCCAGCAATCGCTCGAATGGCCGCCTACCTGGCGTCGATCGGCGTTGGAGTCGGGACCCCCGTCGCGATTCTCTCGCATACCCGCCCTGAATGGACCCTCGTCGACATCGCGATTCAATCGCTGGGAGCGGTCACAGTGAGCATCTACCAAAGCCTCCCCTGGCACGAGGTTGGCTATATCCTGCACGATTCAAAGGCTAGCATCGTAGTTATCGAAAACGAGGAACAAGCCCAGAAGATTCAACAGCTACGGACGACGCTGTGTCCCATCCCAGAACGAGAGTCGCTCCCCGCATCTCAAGCACTCGTACAGATCTCGCACGTCATCTCCTTCGAGAAACTCGATACGGATGTGGGGGCAGCTCTCATGGACACGCTCGTGCAGGATGAGCGCCTCCCAAGCTCGCCACCGCCCCTGCCTACCGTCGGCCGCGAGAGCGTAGCATCGATCGTGTACACCTCTGGAACTACTGGACCTCCCAAAGGCTTACCTCAGACCAACGGCAATCACCTCACGAATGTCAGGCAAGCCGCGGAGAGCGGGGTTTTCGTTCTTGATGGGACCCTCTTTCTATATTTACCCCTCGCCCACTCCTTTGCTCGCCTCGCCTACTACATCGGATTCCTGACTAGCGCAGCGCTGGTGTTTCCAGCCGTTGTTGATCACAAGACTTCGAAGGTGGACCTTGCGTCTGTGGCGCGTGACATCCGCGAAGGTGCGGCGTCCGTTATTCCCTCCGTACCGAGGCTCTTCGAGAAGATGGCGGCTGCGCTGCAAGCGCGCGCCGCAGGACGAGGTCTCCAGCAGAGAATACTCTCGCTCTGCATACGTAATGCGCAGGCTGTGTACGCTGCGCGGCAGAGAGACCGCACTCCTGGGATTCTTCAACGCGTGATCTACGAGGGACTTGCTCCGATACGTGCCAAGGTGAAAGCACAGCTGTTCGGTAACGCATTCAGTCACGGGATCTCCGGCGGAGCAAAGCTCGATCCGACCGTGAATAGATTCTTCGACGCTCTCGGAATACTCGTTTGTGAAGGATATGGGTTGACCGAGACGTGCGTCGCTACGCACGTCAACCTCCCCACGCGTAGAAAGATCGGTACCGTCGGACCAGCTTTGCGTGATGTCGAGGTGCGCATCGCTCCCGAGGACGGCGAGATACTCTTGCGCGGCCCCAACGTCACGAGTGGCTACCTCAATCGACCACAGGCGACTACCGAATCGTGGGATTCCGATGGATGGTTTCGCACGGGAGATATCGGAGCGCTCGATGCTGAAGGGTTTCTCTCAATCACCGATCGCAAGAAAGAACTCATCGTTACGGCAGGCGGCAAGAAGATCGCCCCCCAAGGAGTCGAAGCGCTTTTCAAGCGCTATCCATTCATTTCGCAGGCGTTTCTCTTCGGAGAGGGAAAACCTTATTGCGTCATGCTCTTTACCATCAACGATCTCGAAACGAGAGCCATGCTCACCGAGCACGGAATAGATCTGACCCCGGATAGCAAGCTCTCACAGGTCGAATCGCTACGCACGCTCGTCGCGCAAGCGGTAGACAAAGCTAACAGCGAGCTCTCAAGCTACGAGACAATAAAGCGCTACACCATCCTCGACGAGGACTTCACGATTGAGAATGGACTCCTGACACCAACCCTCAAGATGAAGCGCAAGAGCATTCGTGCGCAGCATTTGGCTTTGATTGAATCTCTGTATCTGTAACGCCCGAAGCCTCAAGATCTGAGACCAACGAAGCCGGCCAACTAGCTACAGGTGCGACGTTCTGAATCCTTCTCAGAGGATGAATTACCCATCCGATATGATACCCGCCCTCTCGTGTTAGGTGATACGGCTCACCGAGGTTTTGGTAGTTTCTCCGACAGGAAGGGTAGGTGCAGTTATGCTGCAGGTACTAAAAAAGAAGACAAACCTCTGGTTTGTCTTAGTCGTCGTCTGCTTGGTAGGTTACATAGCCTACGACAAGCTTGTGGCTAGCCAGGCTCAGGTAACGGAGGAAGCCGCAGGGATGCGATTCCAACGCTCTCTGAAAGAAGGGAAAGACGCATTGGCTAAGGCCACTCAAGCTTTAGCCGATCTAGAGGGAGCTTATCAGAAAGCTCTCAGCGACAAGGCCTCTCTTGAGGAAGCTCGCATTGAAGCGATCGTGGAGAAGAAGATCTCTGCAAAAGCTCAATCATCGAGCCACTAAGATGGCCCTTAAGAGCAACCCACCTGGCGAACCTGACTCTTACGAGCGGATCGCCAGGTGACTCTTAAGGTTGTTGGTCAGGTTTTTATGAAGACCGCTATCACCAACACTCCTGATTTTGAGTGTCAGTATTCTGAGTACCTGGGATACCATTACTGATCGAGGATCGAGAGCTTCTGCGCACCATCGCCTGGTGCCTTCGGACGCTACATGTCAGCAGTTAGTTCCAACCATCCGCCCACAGCCAATCCGCTGCACGCCTGAAGAACCCACCACGCTCGCCCGAAAACCCCTGCGAAGCTGCGCCTGTCACAATTTTCTCGTTAGCGCCGATACGCCTCTGAAGCTCTTTCAAATCCATCGGCGTGATTCCAACCGACCCGCTCGGACGCGACATCCTATCCCATACGACATTCGCACAGACCCAAACCGGGATAGACTCCAAGTTCACGGGCGAGGTCATCGTCGCAGCCGCTATCCCGTCGAGTACCTTTTGTCCGAGCTCTTTTGCTTCACGCTCATTATTCGGCAGTATGCAAACAAAACGATCCGGGGTCGTTGGATTCTGGACCCCTTTGACTAACAGGTCGCGCAAGGCATCTTTCTCTGCCTCATTCTCACCTGTCGAAAGGTCTACTACCTCCGCGACCTGCAATTTCACCTGACTCGCAGCATTGAGCTTCCAGCGATTATCATTATCCTTCCACCACCTGAGAATTTCCTGGAAGTCGGCAGTGCTAGTTCGCAGGTCGTCAAAAAGGTAGCTATCCTCTATTTTGGAAAACGCTTCAGTTATGAGGTCTCCGATCGGTTTCGCGTGCCGTTGCGACATGAGATCACGGATCGCTGTTTGCTCATCTGCAATCCGCGTATCCTTCGCTGGATCTCCAGTGGATAGCATCGTCGGGAAGACAAGCCGCACCGTATCCCCGGACTGCTCAAGACGCTCCAGGATAACTGGGAGCTGCGCGAAGGAGCTAACCTCTATCACCTCTATAGGGTTAGTCGGACCCGGTACCCATGTCCTCTTCCCGGCATCAATAAACTGCTCGAGGATGTCCTTAACTTCCTGAGCCACGACAGACGGCGAAGGAAAAACAGGCGGAGTCCATCCAGGCTTAGCGCTGAGGTCCAATGCTGCTTGCGTCATTCGAAAAGCCCCCTATGCCGTCCAGTTTAGCTATTTACCACGGCGGTGAAACCAATTGGTCACCGCCAACCTGGAGATTTCAGACCCATGCAATCTATCTCTGATGCCCCCACTAGATAAAAGAAATTGGGAGCCTCGTTTCCGAAGAGAATTCAGTACTATGAGCGCCATAGTTTGGCACTTCTACTGGCGCCCCGTGCTCAGAAGTCTAAAAGCGCCTCATCAGACATGGCTCCGATAATTAAGGGTCATCGCGGAATCGAGTGGGTAGGACTCGGTATTATCCCGACGTGAACGTGCTCGTGCACGTAAACGTGAACGTACCCGGAGGAGGAGTCACACTGGCTGAAGGCATAGCTTGGAAAGCATG
>JBIIOE010000149.1:0-7904 GCA_044337105.1 Bdellovibrionota bacterium
CCGCCTGCTAGCAGTACAATAATACCAGCAGTGGACAGACCAGCAAGCCCCCCCCAGTCCAATTCCGCTCCTCGCTTGCCGCGCTTTGCTAGGACTACCGTCGCGGCCTAAATATCCGCCCGATATTCAGATAGAAGGACGCCTCGTCGTCGTTGTTCATGCCGGCTGCGAAGTACAACGGGACGATCGGGGTGTCTGCGCCAACAAAGAGCATTCCTGCTACGATCCCAGTATTGTCGTGAACTAATGCGAGATCGCTTTTCAGGGACGCCATCTCGAAGGAACCTCCTCCGAAGAGGTTGAGCCGCGCGAGTGGCCCTCCTGCCGATGCTAGCTCTCGATAGTATGTGATACGTCCTATTACGAAATCCGATGCAGCCAAGCCTCCGGGCTGATATCCAGCCAGATCGAACATCCCGCCCAAAATGAACACTCGCCCGGGATCGATCGATTGGAAAGAGACACCGTAGTCGCTCGAAAGTGCGATCGTATTTGCGCCAAACGAAATCGGCTGCTGAAAGCTTCCCTGAAGCTGGGTGAAGTCCTCTGAAGATCCAAGAATCTCGGTATTTCGCGCCACCTCGAAATCAAAGAGGGTTCCTTTGCGCGCGAAATCGGGAGTGTCGCGAGAGTCGAAGTTTATCTGCCCGAAGTAGTTGCCTATCTGGTAGCTACCCTCCCGCAGAGATGGGTCGCCCACCTGTCGCTTGAAATCGCCATTTCCTCGGCGCACGCCGACCTGCATCTCTCCGCTCCTGCCGAGACGATGACCGACCCCTGCACCACCCGTAATTCGACTACGCTGATAGTCGGCAACCTCCTCGTCCCCTACCCGCACAGGCACCTGGTAGCGATCGAGACTCAAGATCGGGTTTACGAAGAAACCACTGTCGTAGGTAAGGGGTTGGTAAAAGTCGAGCTCGAAGAGTGGGCGCCAACCGATATCGAGGCGCGCATCAAGCATACCACCAGCTCGATTCAGATCGTTGAAGCGCGCCCCTAGCGCGAGTTGATACGCGCTGTTCCCTTGGAAATCGTCTTGGAGTGAAAAACCAACCTGAAGATACCGATCATACCACGAAGGCTTCTTGGCCGTGACCGCGAGAACACGACCTCCGTCGACATCCTTCTCGACCGTATAAGACAGCGACGCGAGATCTCCCTGATTGTAGACGGTATCCACCACCCGCTCGACCTCCTGCGTATCGAGTGGCTTTCCGATCTGAAAGGCAAAGGAGCGTTGCAGGTGCGGGACCAGTGGCTCGATGTCTGAGGAGATCCGAACAGCGGTGATAGCAGCATCATCTTTAACCGACGTTTCTCGATGCTCCTTGTAGGCGGCATATTCCGCCTCTGATACAGAGAACTTTTTCAGCGCATCAAGATTCTCAAGTGCCACCGCCTCGCCACGAGCTAAGATCTCTCGGCCCCTTTTGAAATCCGTTGCGCCGAATCCTTTGAGGTTCGGAACTAGCAAGAGATCTCCCGAGCGCATGTTCTGTCGCTGCAGCATCGAGTTCTGTTGTAGCAAAAGAGAGATAATCTGCCCGGCGATACCGAACATATTCCCGAGCTCGTCTTTCTTCTTGAGGTCGACAACGAGGTCTACCACAATCAAGCGCTCTGCCCCCATTTCGAGCGCCTGATCTACCGGCAAGTTGTTAGCGATCCCACCATCAACGAGCGCACGCTCGCCGAGCATCACGGGAGTAAAAAATCCAGGTACCGCCATGCTGGCACGCGCTGCGTACGCGAGCTCGCCTGAGCGCAAGGGAACAGCCTCTCCGGTTTCTATATCAGCAGCAACTGCACAGAATGGGATCGGAAGCGCGTTGAAATCGACCTCTCCGGGGGTCCGATGATACAGCTTCTGCAGCAGAGGCAGGACGTGTTGCCCCGATACGACACCGGAAAAGCGCGCCAGAGCGCCCCCCTTGATACCTATTTTAGCATCACCGAGAAACTGCCCTGCCCGCCCGTATTTGTTTCGATACTCGACGTCTTCGCGTTTGAGGGTCTCGTTGAATAGCGCGTCCCAATCGGTATCGAAGAGCACCTGCTCCATCTCTGGCACGCCGCAACCGGATGCGTACGCCGCACCGACGATAGAACCCATACTCGTACCGGTGATCACATCGACGGGAATCCGATGGGCTTCGAGTACTTTGAGTACCCCAACATGCGCCATACCGAGGGCACCGCCGCCCGCCAGAACGAGCCCGATCTTTGGCCGCTTGTTCATGCCTTCAGCATTGGAATCGCCAAGAGCATACTCCGATGACATAACGACAAGTACTACGAGAGCAACAATAGACCGAAGGAACGTCATTGCGTAATTCCGAGAGTAGTCACGACTTGATACAGGAGGTAGTAGCACGTGCGCGAGTGCCCAACTAGAGCCTACTAACATCAGGTCTTTCAGGTGTAGCCCACTCGTGGAAGATCTCCTCTAGATTGGGATGAAAGCCTCCCCCTAGCTAGCAGAGAGGATTCTTTGCTAGCTAGGGGGAGGCTTTCATCCCAATCTAAGGAAGTTTTGCCGACCTTCCTTAAGCATCGCCTGAGGAAAATTTCTATATGCTACTTATTTTCAATGGTAGAATCCCGTGTAGACCGCATAGAGCGGCCGACTCACCGGAGCTATCAAGATGATGCAAAGTGTCGATCGTCGAGGTTTTTTAAAAGCAGGAACAGGAGCTGCGTTAGCGAGCATATTACCCTCCGCGGCGCTTGCCGATCATCCTGAACCCGTTCCAGATGCTGTCTTGGACTCCATGAGAAGAGTCGCTATGGCAGCAACAGCGCGTCTTGTGATCAAAGGTGAGGGGAATGTTCCGTCGTATAGTTCGGGAGCCCTGATAGTCCCGCCTGATTCCATCAAGGTACTTATTCCTTCAGATGCTTTGCTGATGGTTACAGCGGGGCACAATACCCACGACTGGGGCCCAACGATGCAGATAAGAGCGGAGTTCTTCACAGTATCCTCGGGAGGTAAGGTTTCGAAAGGCGAGAATGTAAGTGCCCGGGTGTTCTCTTATTGCAGCGCTAATCAGGGCCCTCTGGCCCCAGATGTAGGGCTGTTACTGGTCCAGGTTCCAGCTGATAGCTTAGACGCAAAAGCCTTTAGCAAGCGTGCGCTGGTCCTTGGCTCGCCCAACAATAGTGATCTCAAATGGGGAGAGATGCTGGTTACCGTTGGGTGTCCTGGAGGTAGCGATGCAGTGGCTATCCAGGGACGCTGCACAACTATTACGAGGTCAACCGCGCAAAACCGTGGACAATTGGATATCGCTGCCGCAATAGAGCCCGGCCACAGCGGCGGTGCAATCGTCAATGCACACAGTGAGCTGGTCGGTGTTGCAAGTGGCACAACACGTGTAGCGATCGGCACCGTAGACTATCTATTGCCCGGAGCCGAAAAGTTGATTTACGAGGGACCGCCCTTGGGAGCGGAGGCGTGGTTCGCTGCAAAAACGCGAGCATTAGTTCCGGAGGACATGTGGAACGCAACAGGAAGGTCCAACTTCACACCAGTGTCTGATATTCATGACTTCATACGTGTAACCGCTGAAAAATGCGTGGAGGCGGACCGTACTTTGGCTGGTATACTCGATCGCCGACGGGCCATCCTCACTCGTGCAGAGCAGTCTGGTATGTTCTCTGAAGACGATGTGGCGGAGTTACGCAATGGGTTCGCCAAATCGCTGGCCCATCGCGCAGAGGAGTGCTTTCGTGGTTTAGGGGGCGTGCCAGACCGGTGGAGGCAACGCATTCGGGCGATTGTACAGCCAGGGCCGGAATGATAAGAAAAACAAAGGCCAATCTTACCGTGTCTTACAGCAACCCTCCCGGATCACGCGTTCATTACTTGGTTTCAGGACTACGCTGACGTAGCCGTTTTCATCACCCTGTTAAGAGCGCTGCTGGTTACAAGGGGCCGAGTTAAATCCAGGCTAGTCGAGTGCGGAAGAATATGACGAGTCATCATCAGGGGTCTGTAACTTAAAGTGTCTATGGGAAGGCAAGGAGCCGTACCGCCCGGGGCCCGATCAAAGGGGCCCGAGGAGGGAGGGACGGCGGATCCGGAACCCTGGATGCTGATCGGTAGCTGAAGGGGGGCCTGGGGGGAAATCCTTGCAGCCCGAGCGTTCTGTAGTACGTTTTGAGAATGAAACGGAAGAGGCACCAAAACGGTCCGAGGTGATTTTGGCGAGCTTGAGATTGAAACGCAACGTGACCGTGACGGGACGTTTGAGCCACAGCTGATCAAGAAGCGTCAGGGGTGGGAGATGTTGATGAATCAGCTTTCGATCATGTTCCCGGAGCGTCTGACTCCAGCCATGATCGGTGAGCTCTAAAATGAGTAGTGTGCTCGGACGCTCTCGCACCATACACACTTCGCGTTACAGACCCTTTACAAAAGAGAGGCATTACTGCGACGTAGATTAGACGGCCTCAAAGAGCATTCCTCGAACTATCCAACAATATCCCCACTCCAGAGACGCGATAGAAATATCTCCAGAGGGAGACCCTCTACGCGATTATCAAGAGTGGGGTGTTTGCCCCGGTAAATGACAAATCCGCGTGAGAGCTTCTTTTCGTCAATCAGACAACGCAACGCCTTTCCGAAATCAGAGCGCCAAGTGGGTGAATTCTTTATCTCTATGCCAATCGCCTGCTCACCTCGTTGCCAGATAAAATCGATCTCAGAGCCACCGCTCGTTCTCCAGTGGTAGATTTCGCCACCAAGATTTCGGTATGAGTTCGCCGCTCTTAGCTCATGAAGAATATGAGTCTCTAGGAGGATCCCCTTTTCGTAGTCACGAGGTTGCTCACGCGCGAGTCCCTGCAGAGCACGCGCGACGCCACAATCGAAGAGGTAGAACTTAGGCTGCGAAATCTCGCGAACTTTTGCGCGAGGTTGCCACGCTGGAACAAGAGTCGCAACTAGCGTGTCGACTAGTATGTCAAAGTAGCGCTCAACTGTAGTGCGCGCAACTCCAGCATCTCTCGCCACGTTGCTGAGAGACAGGATCTGTCCATTAACAATAGAAGCGACACGCAGAAACCGAGTGAAAGAAGCGATGTCTTTAACGAGCGCTTCCTGTCTGATCTCCTCTTTTAGATAAGTCGCCACGTATGCTTCAAGCATCTCACTGGCAATAGCTGGCCTACTAACGATTCCTGGAAGGAGGCCGATTGATATTGCGGATTCTGCGGAATAGTCCGCTCCTAGCTCCGAGAATGTGAGTGGAAAAAAGTTTCGTAGGATGACGCGTCCAGCAAGTAGATTAGAGTCCAGTCGGCGGAGCTTTCGAGCACTTGAGCCGCTTAAGGCAAAATTGATCTCGTCGCCGCGGAGCGAAATTATGTCGTGCACATGATTCAGAAGCGAAGGAGCCTTTTGAACTTCATCAATGACAACCCAAGACCCTGCAGGAAGCGCATCAACCTGCGCCCGAAATTGAGCCTGGCTGGTTAAGATTGGGATGAGCTCCTCATCTAGGAGTAAATTCACCCACAGCTGCGCCTTAAGGCAACTTCGCAGCCATGTTGTCTTTCCAGTAGCGCGTGGGCCGAAGAGGAAAAATGAATGACTTGGGTGATTTAGAGATCTGTGATACATTGTGGTTAAATTGTAATGCAAAATAACCGCAGTATGCAAGGGCTTTGTTAACAGGTAAGACGTATCCGACTAGAAAGTATCTTCACCCCGCGATGGGCCACAAAGCCGCCCCAGGCTCCAGCACTAAAACCAAAGCACAATCCACCTATCATTTACCCAACAAAAACAAACAAGGTGATTTATCCAAGGCTACATTTTCTAATCGCCAATCTTTAATAGTGGGTCATCGCGGAATCGAGTGGGTAGGACTCGGTATTATCGCGACGTTTACGTGCACGAGCACGTTCACGTGGAAAGGCGCGATTTATAGGTCAAACAAGGGCTTACGCTGTCTCCAAGCTCGCTATCACCCACTCTAAAACGCGATGAGCCTTAATAGTTTTAGTTCTAATATATTCCCGTTCGGTAGTTAGGTCGCGGGCGATGCAGAGGCGCGTGGCACTCTGACAGCAGTTTAGGATCTCTTTAAATAACTTCTCATTTCGATACGGAGTCTCCATAAATATCTGTGTCTCTCCGTTCGTTAGAGCGCGCTGCTCCAGGGCGCGTAGCTCCTTAGCTCGCTTATCAGCCTCAATCGGTAGGTACCCAGTGAAGCGCCACGATTGGCCGTTAAGACCAGAGGCCATTAAAGCTAGAGTCATAGAGCAAGGGCCAACTAATGGGATAACTCTGAACCCGCGCTCGTGAGCGCGGCTTACAACGTCACTTCCAGGGTCGGCGATCCCTGGACAACCGGCGTCTGAGATAATTCCTATACTGTGGTCAGCTTCTAACGGGGTAATTAATTCATCGATAACTTTGGCGTCGCTATCTTTTGGGATCTCACTGATCGATAGATCTCTAATCTGCAGATTAGGCGCGAGCAACTTGATTAATTTCCTGGCCTCCTTTTCGTTCTCGACCAGGAAGAAGCTTAAAGTCGCGACCGTGTTAGATACTAGCGAGGGGAGAGAATTATCAACGGGGGTGTTCCCGAGCAGGTTCGGTATCAAAAAGATAACCGGCGTGTCCGTGCTCTTGTTTGCGGTCACTTTAGTGGACTCTTTGTGGCACGTCCGCTGTGTGCTTCCACGCGTGGTCGGAGGCACTTTAGGACCAACCTTGAGACAGACACTGCAGCAGGGCAGGCGCTCCACGCGCTCGAACAGTGGGAACAGTACGCCTTGTCAGAGGGGAAAACGAGAAGCACGCGCCAATCGGGATATCCCGTGATCCGTATGTCAGGTATTGGGGCGAGTATGACGAGCGCTGAGTATACAGCTTGACGGGCAGCATAATGGTACTCGACTCCTACCGATCTGACGGCTGTGTTTAAGAAGCGGAAACAAATCAGGCCCCCGACGATAAACCCCAATCGCTGCTGAATATCCATCGGGGCCACATACCGCGTAAGCAACTTTCCCCTCCCCTTTTCCGAACACTCCCTGTGTATGCTACGCCGCTACACTTGGGAGAGTCAGAAGAAAAAGCTCCAACACTATAAACGACGTCAGCCAGAGACTTCTGTACTGTATCAGATCGTGTACCACGGGCACGAAGAGTCATGGTGCTGCTAGAGTATGCTGTGATGGCTGCAAACACTCGCTCCTGATCGCCTTCTCTGGCAAACGCCGCGGAGTATGCCCCTCATGCGGCGCTAAGCGCGCTGTAAAGTTCGCAGAACACATCCACAGTGAAGTAATCGAAGACGTTCCACATCGCCACACGGTCTTTACCATACCAAGACGCTTGCGGGGCCTCTTTAAGTACGACCGCAAACTCAATACCATCCTCTTCCGTGCTGCTTGGGGTGCCCTCAAGGAGGTCCTTGAGGTAGACGAACGTGAACTCGCTGCTGTCTTCACCGTGCAGACGGCGGGGGAAGCCCTCAACTATCATCCCACTTACATGGACTGCTCGCTGATGGCTACTGGAAAGACGGAGTATTTACCAGGTTCACAGAGGTAGACCTTAAAGCACTTGAGCAAGCCTTCGCTCAAGCGGGTACTCGCACAGCTCCATAAGCGAGAACTCATCACTGACGATGATGTGGTACAAATTCTCTCACAGGATCACACCGGATTCGGTGTCTGGCTTGGCGGCCCATTCCACGACAAAGAAAGCGAGCAGTTCGTCGCTCGCTACATCGAACGAGCTCCTCTCTCTTTGGAGAAACTCTCACTCCAAGACGATATCGTCACCTACACAACCAAAGACGGGGCCGCGCATGAGTTCGATACTCTAGAGTTTCTCGCTGAGTTGTCAGCCCATATTCCCAAAACCTACGAGTCGCTGA